>JAOAFW010000076.1 GCA_026416065.1 Fimbriimonadales bacterium | reverse complement strand
CTCCGCCCGCGCATCCCACGAATGCTCGCGTACAATCAACTCGCGTCCGCGTGCGCCCATTTCCGCACGCAAAGCGGGGTTTTGATACAAGCGGCGCACGGCGTTGGCGAGCGCGGCGGGGTCGTCGGGCGGTATCACAATCCCGCAGTCGCCCTGTCGCACTAAATCTGCCATCCCCGGCAGGTCGGAAACGACCGCCGGCGCGCCACATGCGAGCGTCTCGAACACCTTGAGCGGCATTACGCCCGTCTGGTTGCGCTCGATGGCTTTCATCGGCGCCAGCCCACATACACTGTGCCGAATCACGACGGGCATCTGCCGGTAGGGAATCTTACCCAGATAGACGATACGCTCCGAACTCCGTACCGCCTGTTCCACCTGAGGGCGCAGTGCACCGTCGCCTACAATCACCAGATTTACGGACGGGGGCCATTCAGGCAGGCGCACTGCTTCAAGCAGCGTTTCAATCCCCTGCCAGGGCGCTAAAACCCCGAAAAAAAGCGCGTAGGGAATCGGTACCGACTTCGGCAACTCGCCCTCGGCGTCAGGGCGGAACAAATCCGTGTTCGCCCCATTCGAGATAAGCGACACGCGCTCATGCCCTGCCTCCCGCTTCGCCCACTGCACCAGCGGTTCGGTGACGGTGACCACTGCGTCAGCGACGCGCATGCCATAACGCATCAGCGGCGTCCAGAACCACCGCAAGGGACGCAAAGCGGGGAAGGCGACATAAAGGTCTTCAAACGGTCCGTTCACTTCCAAGACAAAAGGGATTTTGAGCCGTCGCACAGCCAGCACGGTAAGCGGGTCGAAAGGGTGATGGCGGATGTAGACGGCGTCATAACGAGTGCGGCGTAGCGCACGGATAAGCGCGACCTGCACCCGCAAGAACTGGCTCAGCTTCCGCCCCAGCGACGCTTCTTGAGCAGCGCGAGCGTAGGAAGGTTCATAAAGGTCTACTTGCCAGCCGCGCTTGCGCAGTCCTGCAATAATCTCGTGGACATGAGCGTAGGAAGCCTGCCCCTCGCGCGTCGCCTGCAAGCACAGATACGCCAGTCGCCTCTCCGATTCAGGATGCATAGTGTGCTTGCTCGCAATTATACCGCGTTGCCTGCAAGAGCTTGGAGCGCGTGGCTGTAAAACTCTCTGTGCCAGCGAGCGAGCAGGTACGAATTGTGCCACAGCAGCACGAACTCCCCGCCGAACTGCCGACACCGCCGCCCCAGCAGGCAAAGCAACGCCAGCGCGTCGTCATACGACAGCCCCATGTAGTCAAACAGCGTGCCTTCCATCACAATCAGGGGACGCTCGCGCACCCTGAGCGTCTGGCGCGTCTGCAGGTTGAAGACGGGGTATTCGTAGCACATGCCGCAGCGGAAGCCCGCGTGGTCGGCAAAGCTGAGCGTGCTGTCGTAATCCAGCCCTGCGTCGTCCCACGCCTGCCATGTGATGGGGTTTTCCCAGCGCAGGTAGTGCTGCCGCCCGCCCCACCGGGGCTGCTGAACACCCAGCGCGTGCGCCGCCGCCTGCAACCGCTCGAACTCGCGCCGAATCTGCTCAGGGCGGCGGTAGGTTTCATAGCTCGGATGCAACCCGATGAGATGCCCGCGAGTATGGATGTTGCGCCCAGCTCCAGCAACCGCTTCGCGTCTCAGGGGAGAACGCAATACAGATAGTAAGCTTGATAGCTGGGACGCGCCACATAACGCTGATGGTGCGTTTTCCACGCCGCTGACCACCATTTGGGGTCTCTCAAGTTTGCTTCCATCGCGCCGATTAGGATACCTTACCACCGCATCTAATCCACAGCGCGTCAGCGCGAAGGGCTACAGGGGCAGGCGGGCAGAGCTGCTGTCCAGAGGCTTCGCAGACCTACGGAGAGTTTGCTCTGCCCCTCGCAGGAATTCGTAGGTGTAAAAGCTGTTAATCTGCCTCCCCCAAGCTATCTGCCAGAGCGCGTATAGATTGCCGGCTTCGGGCAGGTAGGACATGCGACGCCAAATGTAAAAGGCTCGGCGGAGGAAGGACGGCGCGCCCCCCCTCCGACTGGCTGGAACCACCAAAGGGACTTGGGCTAACGCTTCGTTGCCATAGGCGCGCGTGAAATAGCCTACGAACTCCAGATAGCGACGTCGCCCAAAACGCTGCTCCAGCGGCACGCGCTGCCAGAATTCCACAAAGGGATTATCCCATAGCGGTAGCCACCAGGCATAGTCCCAGAACTCATATAGCCGCACAGAGTTCACGATATACTTCGCTTGACGCTCCTGCCAGTCCCATAGCTCAAACGCATCCACCGCCTCCTGCTGAGAGAGTTCCCCATGAAGGCAAAGCGCGGTTTGAATCCGTTCCATGTAGCGAGCGCGTGTGGAGGGGCGATAGGGGGGACTGCAGTGCTTGTCCCAAATCGCAGCGATGACTTCCTCCGTTGTGAAGGTGCGGGGTTCGAAAAAGGCGACGGGGATGTGGCTCCCCGCAACGAAGTCGGCGGAGTGTCCAGGAACCAGAACCGCTTCATTCGGGAGAAACCCCGCGCGTTTCAGCTCCTGAACCGCGATCCAGTCCTGAGGGTGGGGCAGCGAACTCCAGTTGGACGCCCAGAGGTAGTAGCGCCGTCGCGCCTCGGTGTCCCAGTAGGCATCCCACAGAGGGCGAGTATACTCGACATACCGCCACGGAATCTCCAGCGCCTGAGCGACCTGCAAGCTGCGTTTCGGGTCGCGACTGCCCGCTGCGCCGTAGCTGAACGCGAGCAGCGGCGTGTAGTTCAAATAGCGCAACGCCGTCACAATCAGGCGGGAGTCCGCACCGCCGCTCAGCGGAACCGCGAGAGGACGCCCTGCAGCGAACCGTATGAGCCGCTCGATGCACTCAAAAACCACCCTGCTTAGCGCATCGTTGAACTCTGTTTCGCTCATCGAGGCGGGCGGCAGGGAACGGAAAAGGTAGTAGCGTAGAGGCGTTACACTGCGCTTGGCTGAAGTGGTCTCGATGAAGATTACTTCGCCCGCTTGCGCCTGCCTGACGCCCTCCAGCAAGGTACGATCCCCTGAAACAAAACCGGTCAGCAAGAACTCTTGCCGGGTGTCAGGGTTGAGCGTTCTAATCTGCAGTCGCTGCCGCAGCCACTCGGCGCTATCGCTCAGGTAGAGGGTGTCGCCGTTTTCTGCGTAAAAGAGCGGGATACTGCGCACCCGATCGACGCCAATCGCCACCCCTTGCGGTGTAAGCGCCACGAAGGCAAAGAACCCTGCCAGCTGGCTCACAAAATCGCGCCACTGGTCGTGCTTTGAAGAATCGACAACAGCCCTTGCGAACGCTTCTGCGTTCAGGGGGGCGTTCGAGTAAATGGGTACGCCGCGAAGCCAGACGCGCTTCTGCGAGTCCTGCCTCCAGTCGGGATGAGTCATATGGACAACCATCTGCATCAGAAGGACACCTCCGTTTTAATCACTCGGATTACGTACCCCAGCAAGGTCAGCGCGAGAAGGATACCACAGACCGCTTGGAGCCAGCTGCTGAGATACGCGACGCCCAGCGCCAACCCCAGCAGGGCGAACCACCATCCCGCGCTGCGTCCCGGCTCCAGAAGAGTCCAGAGAGGGTTCCCCGCCGCGCGCATACACCAGACAATCAGTCCCCACCAGCACGCCGTACTGAGTATCGCCATCAGCGCGACGCCAAGCAGCCAGTCTTCCCGCCAGATTCCCACCATTAGTCCAGCGGTTCGCGTCAACAGGAGCGTTCCGTTGAAGAGCAGTCCCCGCCACGGTTGTTCCTGAAGGGTAATCACCTCGCTCAGCGGCGTCCCGATAAGCACCGAAGCCAACCACATTGCCATCCACTGCGCCATCATCCCCGCAGGACGCCACTCCTGCCCGAAAAGGAGGGGAAACAGCAGCCCGCTCAAGGTCGAGCCGATAAGCGCAACGGGAATCGCGATTGTTGTCAGGCGTCGATATAACGCGCGCGTCATGTCAGGCAACAGCTCCCGCTGGCGCGCCGCCTCTGCCAAGAAGGTCTGTCCTAAAGCTGCGCCCAGTAAGTGGGTCGGGGTCTGAAGCACACGAAGCGCCAAGGCGAAGTTCCCCGCGATTGCCAGCTCAAATGAGCCACTGAGTAAGAAGATAGGAATCTGCAAACTGAGCGTTTGCAACAAGACCGACCAGGTCGAGAACAGGGCGAAGTGGCGATACCGACGCCCAGCCTGCTTAATCGCCTGCAGCGAGGGGAACGCTGTTTGAAGCCCGCGTTGAACTGCCAGCGTGATGAGTTGCGCAGCAAACCCCAAAACGATGGCGGTTTGAAGCGCAGCGACGCCCCACGGAAAACCAGTCAGCTGCCCCAAAGCCGTCGTAGATGAGTAGGCAAAGCGCGAACCAGAACAACGCTTGTAGTCGCGAAGCCGAAGCCGCCACTGATAAGCTAACTGCACCAGCCCCGAGAGTAAGACCGCCACAGGCAATAGCCGAATAGTCACATCACTTAGCTTGAACGCTTCCCGAAGCGCGCTGTGGAAGGATGCAGAGAGGACTGCTGCCGCCGCAGACACGAGCAGACACAGCCCCGCGCCAAATGTCATCACAGCAGCCGCATCGCGTTGCTGCGCAGGCAAGGGAATCGCCAGTTCGTAGCGTCCCGTCGCGAACACGGTAAGCACTGACACAGTCGCCACGAAGATTGCTTGCTCACCCAGCGCCGCAGGAGTATATAAGCGGGTGATTATCGGCGCAATCAGAATCAGAATCGCCTGAGAGGCGGCTGCGCCTGAGAAGAGAAGCCAGAAGCCTCTGCCAAAGCTAACCCGGCTCATCGCGTAGTAATTCTCGCAAGCGAGCGATGGTACGCGCCACTTCCTGCTGACTCTCCTCGTTCAACATCGGTCCCATCGGCAAGCTCAACACCTCGCGCGACGCCCGCTCCGCTTCAGGAAGACTGAGTCCCATCTCCCGATAAATGGGGAGCAGGTGTAGCGGCACAGGATAATAGACAAAGGTATCGATTCCCGCCTCCTTCAGCTGCGCCTGCAGCCAGTCGCGTCGGTC
>JAOAFW010000023.1 GCA_026416065.1 Fimbriimonadales bacterium | reverse complement strand
GACCTGTTCGATGTGCCCTTCACTGCCCGCATGGAAGAGGAGCTGGACGAGGTGGAAGAGGGCAAAGCCGACTGGGTGCAGGTAGTGCGCGAGTTCTATCAGCCGTTCCAGCAAAAGATGAGCGTGGCGATGCAGAGCGACGACCGCGTGCAGATTCCCGTCGTGGAGACGGAGCGGTTGTGTCCCACCTGCGGCGCGCCGATGGTGCTGCGCAGCGGACGCTACGGCGAATTTTTAGCTTGCTCGCGCTATCCCGACTGCAAGACCACGCTGCCCGCAGGCGCGACGGGGGTAGTGTGCCCGTTGTGCCAGACGGGCGAGGTGGTGCAGCGCAAATCCAAAAAGGGGCGCGTCTTCTACGCCTGCTCCAATCGCGAGTGCAAGTTGCTCACCTGGGACAAGCCGACGGGCGAACTGTGCCCCGACTGCAACGCGCCACTGGTGGAGAAGGCGAGCAAGCGACGCGAGGTACGCCTGATTACCTGTAGCAACGCCGAGTGCAAGTATCGGCGGGAGGATGCGGTGGAATTGCTTGAGGAGGCACCTTTGTAATATTTATCGGGAACAGCGCACCCATTTCACAGCCAGCGGGTACACTTGAAATAGATGATTACCCTGTCCAACAGCGAGCGGGTGGAGTTTCTCACAGGCAGCGGCGCGCTGGGGTTCGATGGGCGTGGCTGGTGGTGGGAGTATCCCTTGCGCTGGCTGGGCGTTCTGAACCCTCGCGAGTTCACTATCGTGGTCAAGACGCTTACCTTGCGCCCGCGTCGGGGTAACCTGCGCTGGTATGCGCCTTGGCGCTGCGTGCGCCTGATTCGAGGCGGTACTGTAAACGCCGTCGGGCTGACCAATCCCGGAATCGACTGGTGGATTCGCGCTTGCTATCCCCGAATGCGGCGTATGGGACTGCAAACGGTCGTCTCAGTCTACCCGGAGAGTGTGGACGAGGCGCGTGCCTTTTCCGAGAAACTGCGTCCCCTACAGATTGCTGCGATCGAGCTGAACGCATCCTGCCCTAATGTGGAACACTGTGGGGCGGACGCTGTGAACCATGTACATGCCATCGCCTGCACGCTGCGTGCGGCGGGACACCCCCTGATAGTCAAAGTGGGTTATGACCAGCCGTATGTGGCGATTGCGCAGTCGCTGGAGGGCGTTGCCGACGCAGTTCACGCTATCAATGCGGTGCCTTGGCGGCTGATATTCCCTGAAACACCATCGCCCCTCGTACGCTTAGGCGGTGGTGGTGTGTCGGGTGAGCCGATACGCCCGTTCGTACGGGAAGCGGTACAGCGGTTGCGTCAAGCCACGCACCTGCCCATCATCGCTGGGGGCGGAATCTACACCTTGCAAGACCTTCAGGAACTCTGGGAGTTGGGCGCGCGCGCGTTCAGCATCGGCACGCTGTTTTTGCGGGCGCCGTGGAAACCGAATGCGCTCGTGCGAGCGTGGCGAGCCCACCACGCAGGTGAACCGCGCGTCGTCGTGTAACGAATTCGGCAGGAAAGCAGTCTAATGGGTAGAATTACATCGGCGAATAGAGGAGGCGTTTTCAGCGAATGAGACGATTATCAATAGCACTGGGACTGGCGGCGCTCGCCGTGCTGCCGCATGGATGCGGCGGAGGCGGTGGGGGCGGCGGCGCAGGGATTGTCGTGACCGAGCGCGTCGCGTTCGTGCGTGTAGTAGACCCCGCCACGGGCAACCCGATTTCGGGAGCGGAACTGTACTTCGTTACGGACACAGGGAATCTTCCCTTCCAGCGCGTGGTGGCGACCGCTTCGGGCAATCCGGGCGAGATTTCACTCGCAATCGCGCGTGCGGTTAAAAGCGACGCGCGAGTCGGCGATTTTGTTCTGCGCAACGTGGGCGATAACCTCGTCTTTCGGGGCATCTGGGTGAGACGCCCCAGTGGCTACACTGCCATCGTGCGCCATACGAACCCACAGAACCTCAAGCGCGTTATCCAGACGCCCGAATCCGCAACGACACTGGCAGCGTGTCTGGTCGCCTCCAATCAGGCGGGCGTGGTGCGCACAGTGTTCGGTGCGCCCGGGCTGGTCGATTTTGGCGTTATTGAGATCTTCCCGAACAATCCGCAAGTCCCGCCACCGCCTGTGGACGATGTCTGCCCCTGACCCGATGGTGTTTCCGAGGGCGCGCTGGACGCGCCCTCTGCTGCAGTTTAGCCTCATCATCCTCGTGGCTTTCACCCTGTTATGGGGCATAGAACTTCTGCGTCGTCAAGATCCGTTTCTGCGTATCCTCGCTCAGGCACCAGCCGATCTGCAACATCTGGAGCTCTACCTCGAACGCCCGCAGCTCACCCTGCGCGACGGCATGCGCCCGCTGGCGACGCTGCAGTTCGATGCGCTGGAAATCGAGCGCAGCCGTATCCATTGGCGAGCAAAAAACTTGCGCCGAGCCGTTCTCTATGACGAGCGGGGCGCACCGATTGGAACGGCGCGCGCAGATGAAGTGCTGTATAACTACCCGGCGAAGCGGCTCCACATTTCGGGCAACCCCACGCTAACCATTCGCCGCCACCCGCTGGGCAACACGCCGCTGACCGTGCTAACTGCCTACCTGCAGTGGGATCTGCGCAAACAACAAATCGACGTGGAACTACCCACCCAGCTACGCTGGCAGGACGGGCAGGGGGTGATTCAGTCGCTGCGCTGGGATCTGGCGTCCGGAGTTATCGAACTGGAACGCGGCGCGTTCCGAGTGAGCGCGTCTTTGCTCCAGGATCAGCCTCCCGCTAAGCGCGAGGTCGATATCCAGTGGGACAGCGCAGTCCTGCGTAGCGACCGCTCTGAAGTCAAAGGGCTGCGCCTGAAGGACGGCGATACACTTGCAACTGCAGAACATGCCGATGTGTATGACCGCAAACGCTACGCGCTCGCCACGGGCAAACTGCGCCTTGAGGACCCCCGAATCGATATGGAAGGGGTGAAACTGGAAATCTGGTACGCAGAGAATCAGAAGCGTGCCTTGCTGCAAAATGGCGTGCGCATGCGTATCAAGCCGCGCCAGACGCAGCCCCCAACTCAAGGCGAACCTGAGAGCGAGGTCGAACAGGCAAAACGCTACCCCGTAGACGCTACCTGCAACCAGATTGAGTACTTCTATCGTCGCAAAGTCGCCTATCTGCGGGGTGAGATTAAAGCTGTTCAACAGCTGCCCGAAGGGCGCACACGCACCCTGTTCGCCAACGAAGCCGAGTACGACCAGAAAGCCGAAAGGCTCATCCTCAAGGGTAAGGTAACCCTGGACGAACCGAACCGCATACGCCTCGAGACAGAACTGGCAATCGTGTCCCTCAGGGAAGGCGACGAGACGGTGGAACTACCTAAAGGAGCAAGTGGCATCTTCTATTACAGCGAAGAGGAGGAGGCGACCCCCCCGAATGGAAATCGCTAAGACCCTGCGCGAGACGCTTAACTTTGAGGGTGTAGGATTGCACTCCGGGGAACACTGCAAAGTAATACTACATCCGGTGGACACGCCTCACCCTGCCGCCCCTTGGCATATCGTGGTGCGCAAAGACCACCATACCTTTCCCGCGCGTTGGGATTATGTTGTGGATACGACTCGCGCCACTGTGCTGGGCGACGGCGGGGTCAAGGTCAGCACTGTCGAGCATTTAATGGCAGCGCTCTGGATGACAGGAATAACGCACTGCGTCATCGAGGTGATTCAGGGCAACGAGATCCCGATACTGGACGGGAGCGCGTTGCCGTTTGTGGAAGCGATTTGCCCTCATCCTGTTGCCCCTGCTCCCGCATGCGGAAGCAGAGGAGACGCTGCCCCGCGCCCACTGCAGGGGGTAGGATCGGAGAGGGAGAGCATTGTTCAGATCCGCCACGCCGACCGCTACCTCGCCCTCTCGCTGGAAGGGAACGCGCTGATTGGCTATATCCAGTTCTCTGAGCCATTGGGAGTACAGGCAGGCGCGTTCTGTATCGCGAACGCCCTCACTGAGATAGCCCCTGCGCGCACCTTCGGGTTCCTGCGCGAGGTGGAAGCGTTGCGCGCACGCGGGCTTGCGCTGGGGGGCGCACTGGAGAACGCGCTCGTTATCGACGAAACAGGGTATTATAATCCCGCGCGTTTCGAGGACGAACCGCTGCGCCACAAACTCTTGGATGTACTGGGCGATTTGTACCTCAGCGGCGTGTCTCTGCAACGCTTCACTTTGGTTGCCATCAAGCCGGGGCACGCGCTGAATGTGCAACTGGCGCAACTGCTGGCGCAGCGATTCCACGCGGAGGACTAAGGATGGCGGAGTTCAGTCTGGATGTCGAGCAGATACGGCAGGTCATACCGCATCGTTATCCGTTCCTGCTGGTGGATCGGATACTGGAGCTGGAGCCGGGCAAGCGTGCCGTCGGCTTGAAAAATGTCACCATCAACGAGAGCTTTTTTCAGGGGCATTTCCCTGTGAAGGCGATTATGCCGGGCGTGCTGATTCTGGAAGCGATGGCGCAGGTAGGTGGCGTAATGGTGATGTTGCAACCGCATCTGCGTAATCGGGTTGCGTTGCTGGGCGGGATCGACAACGCGCGGTTCCGACGCCCCGTCGTGCCTGGCGATACCCTGATTATGGAAGTAGAGATGCTCTGGATGCGGCGCGAGGTCGGGCGGGTGAAGGCGGTCGCCCGTGTAGACGGCGAGCTCGCCGCTGAAGCAGAGATTACTTTCGCTTTGCCCGAACCGGATCGGTTCCTTAGCCCGCCGCCCAGTGCACTGATTCAGACCCAAAACGAAAACGCTTGAGGCAAGAAATTATGACCACTGTTCACCCTACTGCTGTGGTACATCCCACTGCTGAACTGGACAACGATGTGGAGATAGGACCCTACTGCGTCGTCGGCGCGAACGTGCAAATCAGCGCGGGCACCACGCTCGGCGCGCACGTGATTGTTGAAGAGAACACCTCCATTGGACGCAACAATATCATCTATCACGGCGCGGTGTTGGGCGCACCCCCGCAAGACCGCAAGTTCAAACATGAGCGGAGCTACCTCAAAATCGGCGACAATAACTGGATCCGCGAATATGTGACCATCCATCGCGCCAGCGGCGAGGAGCAGGCGACCGTGATTGGCGACAATAACTTCCTGATGGCGTACGTGCATATCGGACATAACTGCACTGTGGGCAACGGCGTGGTCATGGCAAACTCGGTGGGTGTAAGCGGGCACTGCGTGATTGGCGACGGCGCAAATCTTGGCGGGATGGCTGGTATCCATCAGTTCACCCGCATCGGCACGCTGGCGATGATTGGGGGGATGTCGCGCATCGTGCGCGATGTGCCACCCTATGTGATTGTGGAAGGCAGTCCGGCGGAGGTGCGCGGTGTGAACCTCGTCGGTTTGCGCCGTGCGGGCGTCCCTGAAAACTCACGCGACGCCCTGCGCAAAGCTTGCCGATGGATGTTCTTCTCCGAAATGAACCTGAGCCAGGCGATCGAGAAAATCCGAGCGGAGGTCGAAATGACAGCGGAACTGGAACACTTGCTGGAGTTCATGGAACAGATTCGACAGGGGCGCAACGGGCGCGCTTTGGATCAGCCCGCGCGTAAATGAAACGCTCGGTTGTCATCCTAACTGGTGAGGCGTCGGGCGACCTGTATGGCGCAGACTTGGCGCAAGCCCTCAAAACGCGCTTTCCCGAGCTGGCAGTCTACGGCATAGGCGGGGCGCGCATGCAAGCCGCAGAGGTCACACTCCTCGCCGATAGCCGCGATTGGGGAGCGATTGGTATCGTCGAGTCGCTCAAGGTCGCTTCTAAAGTATGGCTCGCCTTCCTGCGGACGAAGCGGTTCCTGCATACCCAAAAACCCAGTCTAATCATTCCCATCGATTTTGGCGCGTTCAATGTACCGTTATGTCGCTGGGCGAAGGCACGCGGACTACGTGTGCTGTATTACATCCCGCCGGGTAGCTGGCGGCGCGATCGACAGGGCGCAGACCTGCCCCGCTGCGCCGACTGGATTATTACCCCGTTCGCGTGGTCTGCGGAACAGCTTCAAGCAATGGGCGCAAGAGCTTACTGGACGCCTCATCCCTTGTTGCGTCTCGCACGCCCCTCTGAGACGAAAGAGGTGTTCTGCGAGCGACTGGGCTTGGACCCCTATCGCCCGATTATTGCCCTTTTGCCCGGCAGCCGCCGCCATGAGGTCAGGGCGCTGACCCCACTCTACGCTCGCGTTGCCGACAGCGTCTGTACGCTCATGCCTGAAGCGCAGTTTGTCATCTCCGTCGCACCGCATCTCAACCCAGATTGGATCCATACCCTCTGGTCTGATGGTTCGCGCCAGTGGATTCCCACCGAGACACGCTCGGTGTGGAACCTGCTCGCGCATGCCGATGCTGGCGTAATCTGCTCTGGCACAGCGACGCTCGAGGCTGCGTTACTCGGCACACCGATGCTCATCGTGTATCGTGGGGACTGGCTTATGAATCTGGAGTATAAGCTGCGCCGGAAGCGGTTGAACCTGCGCTGGATTGGTTTGCCAAACCTGATTTTGCAGCGCGATGTCTGCCCGGAGTTTATTCAGGAAGCGGCGTCGCCTGAGTCGCTCACCCGTGCGTTTATCCCGCTGCTGCGAGACGAATCGGCGCGGCGTGCGCAACTGCAAGCGTTCGCCGAAATTCGGCAGGTGCTGGGTGAGGGTCAAGACCTGCGCGAAGTACATGAGTGGGTCATCGACTTACTGGGGTGCGCTACCTGCTGAACATGTGCGTTCGCGTACAGGAAAACGCGCTGCGCGTCGAATCTAAAAACATATGCATGTCGACCTAAGAGACCGGATCCTGCACGCCCTCGAAACGGGCGAGGCAACCGAGTCGCTCGTTCTGGAACTGATAAACGCATTGGAACAGGGCATCGTGCGCGCGGCGGAACCCGACCCAGATAGCCCTACTGGTTGGCATGTGAACGCCTGGGTCAAGCAAGGCATTTTGCTCGGTTTCCGGCTGGGCAGGTTGGAGCCGGTGTACTGGGGTGGCGTGCAGTTTCTGGACAGGCACCTCTACCCCCCGCGCGGCTTTACGCTCAGCGACGGTGTACGACTTGTGCCCGGAGGCACCAGCATCCGGCACGGTGCGTGCTTGCGTCCCGGTGTAGTGGTAATGCCGCCTACCTACGTGAATGTGGGCGCATATATCGGCGAGAACACAATGCTGGATTCCCATGTGCTGGTCGG
>JAOAFW010000357.1 GCA_026416065.1 Fimbriimonadales bacterium | reverse complement strand
ATCGATGGCTTTCACAGGCAGGAGGTAGCTATGCGAGGTATTCGTGGTTTTTGGGCATTCGGAGCGCGCACGACGGGACGCGCTCATCTGTTGGTTGTTGGACTCGCACTGGGGTTGTTGCTGGGCGCGAGGGTGCCGTTGAACGCGCAGAGTTTGCGCTGGCTCGGTACGCTGGGGGGTGAAAGGAGCCGGGCTTACGGCGTCTCCGCGAACGGTGAAATGGTTGTCGGACTGGCGAGTCATATGGACGGCAACGATCGCGCTTTTCGATGGACAGCCGCGAACGGCTTGGTCAGTCTCGGCTTATTACCTGGAGGCACCTACAGCGTCGCTCTGGGCGTCTCGGCGGACGGAGCCGTGATTGTGGGACGAGCTGACATACGAACCCCCGATAACCGTCGTGTTGAACGTGCATTCCGCTGGACCGCAGCGACCGGAATTCAAAGTTTGGGAACCATGTGTGGGGGCAGTGTAAGCGCTGCCTTAGCGGTCTCTCCCGACGGTGGCTGGACTGTCGGCTGGGGTGACGGATACTGGAGAACCTACTTAGCGCATCGCGCGTTTGCAACCAGCGGCTCGCTTTCCTGTGAAAGCCAGATCGGCGATCTCGGCGGCGCGCGGAGCGAGGCGCGCGGCGTCGCCGCGAACGGGAATGTCGTGGTTGGCTGGTCGGAAAATCATCTGGGCGAGATTTACGCCTTCTATGTGAGACGCCCCTACTCCTCAGGCATGCAGCCGCTTTATCCCCTTGCCGTCTGCTGTGGTGAAGCCAACGGCGTCTCCGATAATGGCAACATCATCGTCGGACGCGCTCATTCCGCCCAAACCGAACGCTGGCACGCCTGCATGTGGCGGTGGAATGGCTCCGACTATGCGCCCCACGACCTGGGCGCCTTGGGCGGCAACGAGAGCGAAGCCTACGCCTGCACCGACACTCAAACGGCGGTCGGCTGGGCGCACAACGCCGCCGAGCAACGCCGCGCCTTCCGCTGGACGCCCGCAGGCGGGATGGAGAACCTAACCGTCGTCTATCGGAACCTGCTGTCTTCGGGGTCATACCTCGAAGTCGCTCGCGATATTACGCCCGATGGACGCTATATCGTCGGATGGGGCTACAATGCGGCGACGGGGCGCACCGAGGCGTTCCTGCTGGATACTCAGTGTACCGCTCATAATGGCGATGTGGATCGGAACGGTTGTGTGGACGACGCTGACCTGCTCACGGTGCTATTTGCGTTTGGCGCGACGGGTCAGAGTCTGGGGCGCGTCGATGTGAACTGCGACGGCGCGGTAGACGACGCCGACTTGCTGACGGTGCTGTTCAACTTCGGTAGTGGATGTTAGAGTCGTCGGGGGCGCCGACGCTATGATCTCGCCCCCATAGCATTGGCGTCCCCGACGACAGTGCTTGAACCCGGTTGGCACGGGAGCGCAGCGTTTCACCCACTCCGGCAGCGCGTCTTCTGCACTGCCGACCGCCTCCAGCAGGTACACTCTATTGGAGGCTGTGCGTATGAGCATTCGTATCGAACGCGACGCTTTAGGAGAGCGCGAACTGCCCGCTGATGTGTATTGGGGCTTACAGACCCTGCGGGCGCAAGAGAATTTCCCCATCAGCGGCATTACCGAACCCCCGCTGATGATCGACGCCTATGTGCTGCTCAAAAAAGCGGCGGCGCAGGCGAACACGGAGCTGGGACTGCTGCCTGAAAACATCGGACGTGCGATTGTGCAGGCAGCGGACGAAATCCTGCAGGGCAACCTGCGCGACCAGTTCCCCACCGACATCTTCCATCAGGGCGCGGGCACTTCGTTCCATATGAATGTGAACGAGGTGCTGGCGAACCGCGCGATCGAAATCTTGGGCGGTCAGAAAGGCGACTACAAACTGGTCAACCCGAACGACCATCCGAACTTCGGGCAGTCCACTAACGACACCTTCCCAACGATGATGCGCATTGCCACGCGCCTCGCGCTGCGTGAGTTGTTTCCCGCATTGGATGCGCTGGCTGATGCCTTCGCCCAGAAGGGCAAGGAGTTCGACCACGTGCTGAAGTCAGGGCGCACGCACCTGCAAGACGCCGTGCCGATTCGACTGGGGCAGGAGTTCACGGCGTATGCGGCGACGCTACGCAAGTGTCGGCGCGTGTTG
This sequence comes from Fimbriimonadales bacterium, assembly GCA_026416065.1. GTDB lineage: Bacteria > Armatimonadota > Fimbriimonadia > Fimbriimonadales > GBS-DC > GBS-DC. The sequence goes on along the minus strand of JAOAFW010000357.1, from coordinate 103 downwards.
GAGTTCGCCGCCGAGACGGTGGAGGAACTCGGCATCGGCGGCAGCGCGGTCGGCACAGGGCTGAACACGCATCCGCAATACCGGTTCCGCGTGGTGGAGCTGC
>JAOAFW010000292.1 GCA_026416065.1 Fimbriimonadales bacterium | reverse complement strand
GCATAACCCGTGGCACGGGCAGTCTTGCCCGTGCATCGGTCGTGGCACGGACAGTCCTGTCCGTGCGTCTGTCGTGGCACGGGCGTCCCCGCCCGTGCCCCTTCATAGCGTCGGCGTCCCGCCGACGAAAACCCCTCGTGCCTCCGCCTAAAGAGGTATAATCCCCTCATGCCTGCCCAACCGATGTCGCTGGAGGAACTCATTCGCGCCCTGCCGCCCGAAGCGCAGGAACAGACGCGAGAGTATATCGAGGCGTTGTACTATAAGCACCAGCCCAAGCAGGCTCGTCCGCTCAAGCTGGACTGGGCGGGCGCGCTCGCGCACCTACGCGACCAGTACACTCCTGTTGAGCTGCAGCACGAGATTCTGAAGGAGTGGGGCGATTGAAATTCCTTGTGGACACAAATATCCTGCTCGAAATCTTGCTGCTGCAGGCACGCACGCAAGAGGCAACAGATTTCCTGAATCAAACACCTCCGCAAGATGTTGCCATCAGTGACTTTACACTTTACTCCGTCGGAATACGGTTGTTCCCCCAAGGTGCGTATACCAGTTATGAGCAACTGGTGGACGACCTGTTCCGTAATCGTGGCATACATTTAGTGCGTTTGCCCCTTGATCAGCACGAGCAAGTCGCACAGGTTGCTCAGCGATTTGGCTTGGACTATGACGATGCCTACCAGTACGCCGTCGCCGAACTCTATAACCTGACGATTGTCAGCTTTGACGCCGACTTTGACCGCACCCCGCGCGGACGCAGGAGCCAAAAGAGTTGCTCGCACTTCCCTAGTACTTGCTGCAGGGCATACCCTACGAGACCCAGCGATTGAGAGCCATTTCCAAAAGCGTCATCTGTGAGCCGTCCCACTTCCACAAGTGGTCGCCCACACGACCAAACAGACGCCCCAACATAGTTCCCTCATGATGAATCCAGTATTCCTCGCCCGGTTGTAGCGGATATTTCGCGACGACTGCATCGCCTAACTCTTCAGCAGAGATAGGGCGAAAGTAGGAAAAACAGCTCCACATGGTACTGATACTCCTCGTCTGCGACTGGAAACTCATCAAAGTCCTCTTGCAAACCGTACACAACGCGGGGATGCTCTTCTCCGAGTATCTGGCGCGCGGCGACTGTTGCGCCAGCTGCTCCAGCGCGGGGATTTTATCAGTGGTGGTCAGGATGTACAGTGTGTCGCTCTGATGGAAGTCGTCAGAAAGGTATAGCAGCGGTCGCAGTGGCATGCTACTCATCACCCAGAGGCGCGAGATCCACAGGTCGCGATGGCGGATCAGGTCGTCTACCACCTGGTCGCCGTCGAAGGCGTTGAAGCTCGCGAGGCGCATCGACTCCAGCACGAACTGCTGTGAACGGCTGATAGACGGTGTCATTAGGGAATTCCTCCTGCGCCGCGTTGTTCAAGTGGGGTTTCGGGGTGGGACGACTCGGTTTCGCTTGGCTGGATCGCCCATCGCCACAGCGCACGCACCAGCTCCACCAGCATTATCGCAACGATAATCAGCAGCAAGAACTGGTGGACCCCAATCAGAAATTCCAGATACTGAGCGGGGCGGAGGCGATCGCCAAAGGTGGAATGTAGCAGGGGAAGCGCATCGTTTAGGAGAGCGGCGGCAGCAGCAATAATCAGGTAACCGCTCAGCCACAGAACGAACACACTCACAACCCACAGCGCGGTTCGTATCGATTGCATGGTCACACCTCATCCTGAATTAATACATGCGTTTTGGTGCGATTCCTGCCAGCGCGTCCAGAAAAACGCTCGCTTCGAGAGTAGGCAGCAGGCTCTGGGGAACCTGCTGGGAAGCAGCACGGACAAGACTATCCGTGCCACAGAGAAAGGCGTAGCACGGACAGTCCTGCCCGTGCCACAGAGAAAGGCGTAGCACGGGCGGGACGCCCGTGCTACGCGGTGTATCAGGCGTCGTAATACAGCGCGAACTCGTAGGGATGCGGACGGAGCAGTATCGCGTCCACTTCCTTCACGCGCTTGTACTCAATGTAGGTCTCCAGCAGGTCAGGGGTGAACACGCCGCCGCGCATGAGGAACTCGTGGTCTTGCTCTAAGGCGTTCAGCGCGTCGGCGAGCGTGGGGGGCGTGGTGGGAATGCCCTTGCGCTCGTCGGGCGGTAGCTCGTAGAGGTCTTTATCGATGGGGTCGGGCGGCAAGATGCGGTTCTGGATGCCGTCGATGCCCGCCATCACCATCGCCGCGAACGCCAGGTAGGGGTTGGCAGTGGGGTCGGGCGCACGGAACTCGATGCGCCGCGCCTTTGGGCTGGGCGAGTAGGTGGGAATGCGAATACACGCGCTGCGGTTGCGCTGGCTGTACACAAGGTTAATCGGCGCCTCGTAGCCCGGCACCAGCCGACGATAAGAGTTGGTGGTCGGCGCGGCGAACGCCAGCACAGCAGGCGCGTGCTTCAGGATGCCGCCGATATAATACAGCGCGGTCTCCGAGAGCATCGCGTAGCCACGCTCGTCATAGAACAGGTTCTCGCCGCTTTTCCACAGGCTCTGGTGTGTGTGCATGCCCGAACCGTTGTCCTGAAACACGGGCTTGGGCATAAAGGTCACGGTGTAGCCGTTCCGCGCAGCAACATTCCGAATCACATACTTATACAGCTGCACTTTGTCCGCCATGCGCACGAGCGTGTCGTACTTCATATCAATCTCCGCCTGCCCTGCTGCGCCGACCTCGTGGTGTTGCACCTCCACCTCGATGCCCACTTGCTGCAGGGTGAGCATCATCTCCGTGCGCAGGTCTTGCAGCGTATCGGCGGGCGGGCACGGGAAGTAGCCGCCTTTGAGACGCATTTTGTGCCCCAAGTTCGGACCCTCTTCGCGCCCTGTGTTCCATTCCGCCTCGTCCGAGTCGATATAGTAGTAGCCAAAGTGGCTGCCCTGCGCGTAGCGCACATCGTTGAACACATAGAACTCCACTTCGGGTCCGAAGTAGGCGGTGTCGGCG
>JAOAFW010000326.1 GCA_026416065.1 Fimbriimonadales bacterium | reverse complement strand
AGATGTGTATAAGAGACAGGTACGCCTCCACAGGGGGACAACTGTTTGAGCTGATGAGCGGGCGCGACCGACTGATTGCCGACTTGCGTCCGTGGGCGTTCGGGCGCATGGGGCTGCCCGTCTCGCCGCTGACCTGCCATCCGTACGATATTTGCACTGCACTGATCGCGCAGGAGCTGGGCGTGCAAATCACCGACCTGCATGGCGAGCCGCTGCGTGCGCCGCTGGACATTCGCGCTCCTGTGGGCTGGATCGGCTATGCCAACGCCGCGCTCCGCCGCCGCTACGAACCGCTCCTGCTCAGTTTGCTGTGGGATTGAACAGCTCCGCTTAGCGCAGTGAGACTGTTAGCACGACATATTCAATCCCGCGCTGTTTGCACCAGAGTTCCGCCGCGCTGCGCTTGCGCTTCACCTCATCGGTATCGAGGCGGCTGGGGTCTTTCACCTCGATGATTGCGATACGCCCGTCGGTATACTCCACGAGGAAATCGGGCTTGTAGCGACGCTGGCGTTTCTGGCTGTCCATCCACGGGATGCTCACGCCGTGTCGCTTCATCCACTTTGCCACCGACGGGTCACGCTCGAGGTATTCCATCGCGCGGCGCTCCAGCTCGCTGTCGTACCGCTCGAAGTTCCACGGGCTTTTCGTCGGGTTCTCAAAAATCCCGCGTTTACTGATCGCCATATTCCACAATCCCCGCGATCAGGCCAGGTATGTTTTGCACCTTCTGCTTCACTTGGGGCAGCATGCGCCATACGAACTCCAGCTGTTCACGCCCACTTGCGCCCAGTGTTGCGCCGCCCAGAAACTTTTCGCGAATATGCTCAATCAACGCCTGATAGACCGTGCCCTTGTACTCAATCGGGGCGTAGCCTGCCTGATCGAGCAGCTCTTCGGCGATTTCGATTAGGCGCGCTTTGATGGCGTCGCGCAGGGCGTCGTCGGAGAGGGCGACATACACTTCGCCCTTCTCGCGAATCGCTGTGTGGCGCATGTGCATTTGCCAGCCTGCGCCGCCGAGTTCCTTGCCCTGCACCTCCTCGATGTCCACGCGCGTTATTTCAATCCCCTCAGGCTCGTATTCAATAGCGCTCAGCGCTTGCCGCCAGTTGCGCAGCGGCGCGGCGACAGCAGGTGCGACCTCCAGTTCAAACGCGCCCTCGTCTACAAAGTTCGGGTCAGGGTCAGGAATGCGGATTACAAGGTGCGGTTTCGTCAACTCCTGCTTTGGCAGGGGCGGGGGCAGGGCTTCCGTCTCGTCGAACAGGTCGTCGATAGATACATCCACACGCTTTTTGGCGTTGAAGATGTCCCATAGCCACTGATGCTCCAGTTTCGGGTGGTCGACGATTGCGCAGATTTGGGGTTCGCTGGGGTTGATGTTTTTCCCGCGCACGCGGCGCAACCCGCGTCCGATTACCTGTTGCCCGTACACTTTGCTGCTGAACTTGCGCAGTAGCAGAATGACGCCCACTTCGGGCACATCCCAGCCTTCGCGCAGCATCAGCACGCTCACGACCGCTTTGTAGGGCTGCCCCGACTTCTGCGCCTTGCCCAGCTCCTGCGCTTTACGGCGGTCTTCCTCGTCGCTCTCTTCGGTGACCAACAGCGTTTTGACTTTGAAGTAGTGGTTCAGCGTTTCGGCGGCTTTCTTCGCATCAGCGATACAGACCGCCACCACAAAAAGGATAGGTTGATAGCGTCCTTGGGCGCGTCGTTCCTGCTCTTCGAGGCGGCGCAGGGCGATTGCCATCTGCTGGCGCATCGGCTCGTCGTCGGTCACCCACTGCGTTGCGTTCAGTCCCAGTCGGTCGACTTCGTCCCAGTCGATCTCTTCCGCACGCCGTCGCTCGCCGGTGCGGGCGTCGGTGTAGGTGAGTTCCACCGTGCGGATGCTGGGCTGATACACCACGGGCGTCTTAATCAACCCATCGGCGAGGGCGTCTTGCACTGTGTACTCGAAAATCAGGTCGCTGTCGGGGGTTTGCCCGTCGGCGCGTTCGGGCGTGGCGGTCATGTCGATGCGCAGCAGGGTTTTCGGCTTCAGGCGAGTAAGCGTCCGATCCCACTCCGGCGCGGGCGAGTTGTGCGCCTCGTCGTTGAATAGCACGAAGTCGGGACCGTTCATCAGCGCAGAAAGGTTGCTCTGCCCAACCGTGTTGCTGGTGTAGAACTGGTGAATGTTGCCCAGCACGATGTTGGAACTGAACAGGTTCGCCCAGCCGCTTGTACCGCCCCCACCCAGCGTGGTCAGGATCAGGTCGCCCGCTTGAAAGTCGGCGTCTTGGGGAATGAGGTCGCGTTCCCGAAACACTTTACCGCCCTCAAAATCGGCTTGCAAGCGGTCGCGCACAATCAGGTTGGGGCACAGGATGACGAACTTATGCACCTCGTGTGCATAGCGCAGCCACGCGATCACCGCTGCCATCAGCGCGGTCTTGCCCCCGCCTGTCACGATGTTCACCAGCAGTCCAGCCCTGCCCAATACCTGTTTGCCCAGCACCTCATACGCATACACGATGCGCAGGAACGCTTCCCACTGGTGTCGCCACAGCGTGCCCTCGCGCGGCGACAGGTCGTCGTCAGGGGCAGTGAGGAAATCGATGTAGCGGTAGGTTTCGGGCTTTACGCCGGGGTAGCCCTCCCGTCGCCACTGTTCGAAGTCGTCCTCGTAAGGCGCGAAGCGATTGAGCATGGCTTACTTTGAAACCACAGAGAGCAGAATGCCCTTCTGATGCAAATTGTTCGCAATTTGCTCCACTTCTCGCTCAGAGAAGTGAGGCTTGAGGTTGCGCACTGCTCGCACCAAGTCTTTCACTGTCGACTTCCGAGACTTCCAAGAGAATTCTCTATCGATCCACACCAGCGTGGCAATCAGTTCCATCTGTGCCGCGTTGTAGTTGCCGAACTCTTGTACCGCCCACTCTATCGCCTCACGATAGCGTTGCACAGTCTCGTGTTCCATCTCGGTCAGTTTGGATGCTTCTTCAGTAGGGCGTATCTTATAACCGTAGGAGTCGCGACCGTAGGCGTGGTACTCTTCCTGCAGCGCGCCCCAGAACTCTGCCACGGAAACATCGCTCAGCACCTGCGGGTCATATGGACCATACAGGTAGAACTGAAAACGATAACCCAACGGTACCTGCTTGACAGTTTGCAGCAAGTATGCCAGCTTCATCAGGCTGGTTCGCCCTACTTCGCCCAGCTGACAAACTAGCTCGGTCAAAATCGCCATGCGTTGCACGAAATTCAATCGCTCATCCATTCGGTTTCACCTCCGCCACGATTTCTTCCGCTTGCCTCCTTTGCTCGGGCGGAACATACAAACGCTGTTGCTGAATCCCTCTCAAATTTCGGACAGGGTGTGAA
>JAOAFW010000275.1 GCA_026416065.1 Fimbriimonadales bacterium | reverse complement strand
CACTGAAAGCACTCAACCCCCACCGCACCAAAGCGGGTAGCACTTCCCAAATGGGAGATTTCATTGAAGTAGACGATGTGATTTCTATGCCGATTGTGCAGGGCAAGGAGCGGCTTCGGCGCACTGATGGACGCGCTCTCCATCCGACACAGAAGCCTGAGCATCTATTACGAATTATCCTCACTGCCTCGTCTAACCCTCAGGAACTCGTGCTGGATCCGTTTGCGGGCAGCGGAACTACTTTAGTCGTAGCACAGCAACTGGGGCGGAACTGGATTGGGATTGAAAAGGATCCTGTTTACTACGAAGCTGCACTGAAGCGCCTGAAAACCGTACAGGCAGACATGCTACTGGAGACTTCCGATGTCTATTCAACTGATTAACGCCGACGCGCTTGAGTACCTGCCTACCTTAGAAGCGGGCAGCGTGAACCTGATTTTCGCTGATCCGCCATACAATCTGTCGGGTCAGGGTTTCCTTACCTGCCGTGGGGGAAAACCTGTCACCTGTAACAAAGGCGCGTGGGATCAGATTGAAGACCTCCATGCGTTCAACCTCGCATGGATTCGTGAATGCGTGCGCGTGCTCGCGGACGACGGCACACTCTGGATTTCAGGTACGCTGCATAATCACCCCTCTATAGGCATGGCGATCAAAGAGCTGGGACTGTGGATTATCAATGATCTCATCTGGTACAAGCCGAACGCTACGCCTCTTCTCAGTGCGAACCGCCTTGCCCCTGCAACCGAAGTAATCTGGGTGGCGAGTAAAACGAAACGCTACTACTTCGATTACAAGATGGCAAAAAAACTCAATGGGGGCAAGCAGATGCGCAACTTGTGGGTACTCCCCGCCGAAAAGCACCGAACACCGCATCCTGCAGAGAAACCTGAAAGCCTACTGACCCGAATCCTGCTGATTGCCTCGCGCGAAGGCGACCTGGTATTAGACCCTTTCATGGGTTCGGGTACAACGGGCGTGGCAGCAAAACGGCTACGACGGCGTTTTATCGGTGTGGAGATTGACCCCGATTACTACGCGATTGCTTCGCAGCGCATACGGGGAGCAGGCGAGGCAGATCTGCCAGAGTACGCTCAGGGCGAGCAGGCGCGGTTGTGGTAGAGCACGAGCAGGGCGGAATCTGCCCTCACCCCCTGATCCTCTCTCACGCAGTGGGAAAGGGGCAAGGGGGTGAGGGCTAAAAAATCACACCATCAAAAACGGATTCTCCAGTACCTGCTTCAGCGTCTGCAGGAACTGCGCCCCGACTGCGCCGTCGATGACGCGATGGTCGCACGACATGGTGACCTTCATGCGCTGGCGCGGCGTGATGGAGCCGTCATCATTCACAACGGGTACGCGCTTCGTCGCGCCGACTGCCAGGATCGCGCTCGCGGGCGGGTTGATAATCGCCGTGAACTGCTCGATGCCGAACATGCCGAGGTTCGAGACCGTGAAGGTGTTGCCCGTCATCTCGTCGGGCAGGAGCTTGCCGTCACGCGCCTTTTGAATCAGTGTCTGCGACTCCTGCGCGATTCGGCGCAGCGACTTGCCTTCACAGTGTTTCAACACCGCTACGAGCAGTCCCTGCTCCACCGCGACAGCGATCCCGATGTGAATCCCGTCGGGATGCACAAGCTGCCCATTCTGGTAGCGGGCGTTGACGACAGGGTGCTTCTCCAGCGCGACGGCGCAGGCTTTCACGATGAGGTCGTTCACGCTCATGCGCAGGCTCTCGTCCAGCTGGTTCAGCTGCGCCCGCAACGTGAGGACATTCTCCATATCGATCTCCATCGTGAGGTAGAAGTGGGGGATGGTCTGGTGCGCTTCGGTGGTGCGTTGCGCTGTAATCTGGCGCAGGCGGTTGAGGCTCTCCACGCGCTCTTCCGCCGCGATGGGAGCAGGTGCAGGAACCGCCACAGGCACGGGGGCAATAACGGGCGCAGCCGCTTTTTGCGCCTCGATGTACGCCAGCACATCGCGCTCCACGATGCGCCCTTTGGGTCCCGTGCCCCGAATCTGTTTCAGGTCAATCCCATGCTCGGCGGCGATTTTGCGAGCTAAGGGCGAGGCGAGGATGCGCTCTTCGCCGTCGCGCGTTGTGGGAGCAGGCGTCGGCGCAGGGGCAGGAGGAGCAGTCGCTGCAGGTGCGGGCGTCTCCGCAGGCGCAGGGGCGGGCGCAGCCGCCGTCGCCTTGCCGTTGGTCTGGCTCGGCAGGCTCTCACCCTCCTGCAGAATGTACGCCAGCGGGGTGTTCACCGGCACAATCGCGCCCTCCTGCACGCTGATTCCCTTCAGCACGCCCGAACCCGGCGCCTCAATCTCCACCGTCGCCTTGTCGGTGGCAATCTCCGCAATCGGCTCGCCCTCGTTGACCGCGTCGCCCTCCTGCTTCAACCAGCGGACTAAAGTGCCTTCCTCCATCGCATCGCCCATTTTGGGCATGATAATCGTATGCATAGCCGCCTCCTTACGCCAAAACTTGCTTCACCGCATCAATCACGCTCTGCTCGTTGGGCACAGCGAGCGCCTCCAGGTGCTTGTTGTAGGGCATTGGGACATCCGCGCCTGCTACGCGCAGCACGGGGGCATCCAGATAGTCGAACACATGCTCTTGAATCTGCGCCGTGATTTCTGCCCCGAAGCCCACGAACCGCCAGTCGTCGTGCAGGGCAATCGCCCGATGCGTGCGCCGCACGGAATCGAACACCGTCTCCCAGTCGCATGGAATCAGCGTGCGCAGGTCAATCACCTCCACCTCGATGCCCTGCTCAGCGAGTTGCTCAGCGGCGTGCAGCGCCAGTTGCACGCCGCGCGAGTAGGTGACAATCGTCACATCGCGCCCGCGCCGTTTCACATCCGCTTTGCCGAATGGTATCGCGTAATCGCCCTCGGGCACTTCGCCTTTGGTCAGGTACAGGCGCGGATGCTCAATCACCATCACGGGATTGCTGTCGCGGATGGCGGTTTTGAGCAAGCCTTTCGCGTCGGCAGGCGTGCTGGGCAGCACGACCTTCAAGCCCGGCGAGTGCGCCAGCCACGCTTCCAGACTGTGCGAGTGCTGCGCCGCGAGTTGCTTGCCTGGTCCGGCGGGCCCGCGAATCACCATCGGCACGGCGCACGCCCCGCCCGACTTGTAGAGGATCTTCGCCGCGTGGTTGATAATCTGGTCGAACGCCAGCAGCGCGAAGCTCCAGGTC
>JAOAFW010000155.1 GCA_026416065.1 Fimbriimonadales bacterium | reverse complement strand
GTAGAGCGCGTTCAAGCCGACTGCCGTCAGCAGCGCGACGAGCAGTCCAATTGCCCCGAACAGCACGCGCACGCCCATCGCTTACCTCCGGAACAGCCCGGTGAGCTTCTGGAGGAGCGTTTCGCCGCGCGCGCTGCTTCGCCGGAACTGCCCGTTGCGTCGCGCCGATTCAGGGGCGTAGGGCGCGCGCTCCTTGCTCAGCCACGCAATCAGCGAGTCCCAGTATTCGCGGAACTTCTGCGTACCGCCGACGCACTCAGCCCGCGCGGAATCCAGGCGCGCCTCCGCCTCTTTCAGTGCCTGCATGAGCCGATCACATTCATCGTAGAGAAAACGCACTTTCTCTGCTTGCTCGAAGGCGTTCTGCACCTCAGGCTCCGCACGCCGACGCTCGATGTGTTTCCAGTGCAGGTAAGCGACGCGCGCCTCACGCTGGCGAATTTCGGGTTCGCGCCAGCCCTTGACCGCTTTATAGACGATGTAGGGAGCGCTGATAATCAACCCGACGATCAGGAAAACCCAGAACATAAAGTCCGCTCCTGTTTCCGCTCCCATCATCTGAGCGGCTTGCTTACGCTCTTGATACAGCGTGTACAGTCCCAGTGCATCGACCAGCGCAACGGCAGCCACCAGCACAAGGATCGCCATGCCGAATAGGAATCTGCGCCAGATCGAATGAAGGTAGGGAAACGGGGTAGCGGTCTCAAGGTGGTCGCGGCGTTCACTGGCTTGGGCGGCGGACGATGCCAGCGCATAAGCCGTCTGTCCGACCAGGCTCTCGACGAACAGACCGACCACTGCCGCTAAAGCCACCAGCCAGAGCGACTCCGCGCGTTGAAGCACTTCGAGGCTCAGTAGCCCGACGATGACGCCCAAGTTGATGCCGAGCAATAGCCCTGCTGCGAGGGGCGCGCCGATTTCGAACAGCCAGTGTCCTGCCTGAGTAATGGCGTTGCCCTTAGGCGGCGGGGGCACAACGCCCTGCTCCCCGCAAACCTCATCATCCGAGGCGAAGTCCGCTTTAAGGGCGCGTTCCACTAAATCGCGTGTGATTGGCTCGGGCGTTGGCGGCTCTTTTGCGCGCTGCTTCGACCTTATAGGCTCTGGGAACGGAATCTTCGCCTGCGCCATTGCGCGAGTGAAATCGATCTGGGCTTTTTCAATATCCTTCTGAACTTGTTCCAGTTTCCGAAGGTATTCGGCGCGCTTTGGCTCAAGCTCATGGCGTAGCTCTTCGTACTGTTTCGCGGGGGTCTTGACCCACTGCGTGTAGTTCATGCGCAACTCGCTCGCCTCGACTTCATAGCCTGCGTTGCGCAGGTACGATTCCATCTGATGCACGATGCGCTCTGCATCGGTAAACTGCTGGTGTACAATTAGCGGCGTATCATAAAACACGCCCAGCTCCAGTGGCATGTGCCAAAACGGCGCCGCTTGGGTGTAGGGCTGTGGAAGCGAATCGTACAGGGGAAGGGTGTTCTCCTGTTCGGGCGGCAGCTGGGGGGTAGCTTCCCCTTCCGCAAGATGGGGCGTCGTCCCGCCCTGCTGCTCGGCTGTGGTCCGAGGCGGCTCCTCCCCTGTTGCGCCCGCAGACTGCGACAAGGGCTGAGTTTCCGGCATTGAGACGATTGCCTGCCCCGAGTCTTCAGGCTTTATACCCGTTTCTTCGGACATCGGGCGTCCCATTTCCTCTTCAGGTGAGCGTTCCATAGTGGGTTCACCTCAGTTTTCCAGAGCAAAGAGATGCTCTTTGAGCCGCGATAGCGTGTCCTGTGCGTCGGTCTCCCCGAACACGAACAGCTTACCCGCTTCCCGCAAGGGCGCATAATTGTCGCCTTCAACAGATGCCCGATAGCGGTTGATAACAGGACCGATGACGACGGCAACAACTCGGGGATCCTGCGCCAGTTGCACCGCTACGGCGCGGGTAGCTTCCGGGTCGTGGCACTCGCCGTCTGTAAACAGGCAAAGAACCGCCTTGCGCGTGGGCTGTTCCTGCAGATAAAGCCGAAACTGCTGCAACACCTTGTCAGGACGCGTCCCCCAAGCTCCCATGTGGTTTTCGATGGTCTCACGGGAAACCTTGTTTAGGTCACGCGAGGTAATCGGTTGCCCCTGATGTACGACTTCGAAGGTCTCAGCATAGCGCCAGATTTTTATTGGGGTGCGCGCAGGCAGCAGGGTGTCCATCACATTGTTCAGAAACGCGACGCCGCGTTGCTTCTGCAGTTTGGAAACCGATTGACTGACATCAAACCCTGCCCCCACGATAAGCGGCGTTCTGAGCGAATGGCTCTTGCTGTGGCTCAAGATCCACCAGCCGATGCCGACTGCCGTCACCAGCGCAGCCAGAAACAGGAGCACCGCCCACCAAGTGGTTTGACTATCCCCCTCATAACTACGGCTTCGACCACCTCGATATCGTGCCATCTGTTGTCCTCCTGTTGCTCATACGAGTATACAGTCAGGAGAGTTCCCAATAATATCGCGATTCTGATGCAAGGCTCCCCCGTCGCCAAATTATACACCATACTGCAGCTATCTCAAGGGTCGTTTTCCCGCGATTCGCACGGTTTCCACCTGTCAAAGCGTGCCGGAGCAGGTAGAATTAGGTCGACCATGCCCAAGCACGAATCGTCCACTCGGATTGTAGACCCCGCGCGTCATCTGGAAGAGGCGGCGAGCGAGGCGACCCTGCGCCCCCAACGCCTGAGCGAGTTCATCGGGCAGCAGCAGCTCAAAGAGAACCTGAG
>JAOAFW010000092.1 GCA_026416065.1 Fimbriimonadales bacterium | reverse complement strand
ATGTGTATAAGAGACAGGCACCGAACTGGGCAAAATCGCGGGTAGCATGCGCCAGCAGCGCGTGGACGAGACACCCCTGCAGCAGCGCATGCGCCGATTCGCGAACACCATCGGCGTCGTAATTGGCATCAGCTGTGTGGTTATCTTCGCAGCGGGAATCGCCTTGGGCAACAGCGTGGTGGATATGTTCAAAGTGATTGTGGGCGTTGCCGTTGCCGCCATCCCCGAAGGATTGCCCATCGTGCTGACCATTACGCTGGCGTTGCGCGTGAGCGCGATGGCGAAACGCAACGCGCTCGTGCGACGCCTGCACGCCGTCGAAACACTGGGCAGCACCACCGTCATCGGCTCGGACAAAACCGGCACGCTCACCGAAAACCGGATGACCGTACAGGAGTATTGGACAGCGGGCGAATGGTATGGCATCAGCGAGCTACAACAACACGCGGTGCCCCGCGACGACGAGCATCCGTTCGTTCTCGCCCTCCTGACCTCGGTACTCACCAACGAGGCACAGGTGCGGCGTATCGGCGCAGATGAGTACGAAATTCACGGTGACCCGACGGAAGCTGCGCTGCTGATTGCTGCGCTGAAGGCGGGCTTTCACCATGAGGAGTGGCGCGCGCGCCATCCGGTGGTGGGCGAGATCCCCTTCGAACCGGAGCTGCAATACTCAGCGAGCGTGCGGGCGCGCGGCGATGAGCACTGGATGTTTGTAAAAGGCGCGCCGGAGCGCGTGATGCGCATGTCCGCGCGCTGGCTTACGCCCGATGGCGAACTGCCGTTAGACGCCGAAGCGCAGGAAGAGATCGTCAATCAGGCGCACCAGATGGCGGCGCGCGGACTGCGCGTGCTGGGACTGGCGTATCGCCGGTGCAAAAAGCACATCGAAACCCATACAGGCGTGCCCGAACCCTCCGAACTGGTGTTTATCGGGCTGGTAGGCATGATGGATCCGCCCCGTCGCGGCGTGCTGGAAGCCATCGACGAGTGCCATCAGGCGGGTATTCGTGTGCTGATGATTACAGGCGACCACGCCGCCACCGCCCGCGCGATTGCCGCGCAGCTACACATTGCCCCGACCGACGCCGAAGTGATTACCGGCGCGGAACTGGAGCGCATGAGCGACGAGGAGTTGCGTGAGCGTGTGCGCACCGTGAAGGTATTCGCCCGGGTTGCGCCCGAACATAAACTACGTGTGGTGAGGGCTTTGCAAGCAAACGGTGAGACCGTGGCGGTCACTGGTGACGGCGTAAACGACGCGCCCGCGCTCAAAGCCGCCGATGTGGGCGTGGCGATGGGCAAAAGCGGTACTGATGTCGCCCGCGAAGCCGCCGACATTGTGCTGGCGGACGACAACTTCGTCAGCATCCGCAACGCCGTCGAGGAAGGACGCATCGCCTTCAAAAACGTGCGCAACGCCACCTTCTTCCTCATCTCCACCGGCGCTGGCTCGATCCTGATGTTCCTGTTCGCGGTGCTGATGGGAATGCCGATGCCGATGTTGCCGGCGCAGCTGCTGTGGCTGAACCTCGTCACGAACGGTCTGCAGGATGTGGCGATGGCGTTCGAGCCGGGCGATAAAAGCATTATGCGCCAGAAGCCACGCGCCCGAGAGGAGGGAATCATCTCCAAGATTCTCTGGGAACGAACCGCGCTGGTGGGGTTGTTGATGGGCAGCGCGGGTTTGTGGCTGTTTACGTACGAGTACGAGACCACCGGCTCACTCACCCGAGCGCAAACCGTCGCGCTGACTACGATGGTGTTGTTCCAGAACTTCCATGTGGGCAACTCACGCTCGGAATTCCGCTCAGCGTTCTTGCTCAGCCCCTTGCGCAACCCGTTCTTGCTCGTTGCGGCAATCGCAGCGACCAGTGTGCATGCGCTCGCGCTCTATGTGCCCGTGACGCAGTTCATCTTGCGCGTGGAGCCGATTGAGCTGGATGCGTGGCTGCGCAGTGTGATGGTGGCGTTGAGCGTGGTCGTGGTGGTGGAGCTGCATAAGTGGCTGCGCAACCCGAAACTGGCACGAGAGGGAATATAACGAATGTTTCTTTCACAGGCTTGGGCGCAACGCACACCGCTATAGGTTTGTGACAGCAACCGCCCAGTAGCCTTGCTCGATGAGCGAGTTTGCAAGCTTTTTCGCCTGTTCGTGCGAATTGCACAGCGCCGCTTGCGCTGCGCCACTGCCGCAGAGAACCACTTTCAGCACGCCTGGTTGCTCCATTCGCTGGCGAAGGGAGCGCAGTTCAGGCAGCGCGTTCAGGATCGGCTCATCGAAATCATTATGCAGCAGGGATGCGAGGTCGGCGGGGGTCTTGATTGCGCCGCGTTGCAGGGCGTTCACAAGGCGTTCCGTGCGGTAGGCGCGTGTGCTGCGTTGGTACGCGCTGCGTTGCAGCTGCGCATACGCCCACGCGGTGGGTGCGCCCACGCCATACGGCTTGGCAATCACCCACCAGAGTCGGGGCAAGATGGGCAAGGGCGTGAGCGTTTCGCCTTTGCCTCGCGCAAGGGCGCAGAGAGCCGTCGGCGGGGACACCGACGCTACGAGTGCACCTCGCGTAGCGTCGGCGTCCCCGCCGACGAAGAACGCAACATCCGCGCCCAGCTGCACCGCCAGAGCCTGCAGGTCGGGCACGGGCAGATCCCAGCGTTTTGCCCACACAGCAAGCAGTTTCAGGGCGGTCGCCGCGTCGCTGCTACCACCACCCAAGCCTGCCTGCGTGGGGATACGCTTGGTGAGGATGGCTTTCCATGGGTAGCCCTCCCCCCCTGACCCCCTCTCCCAC
>JAOAFW010000091.1 GCA_026416065.1 Fimbriimonadales bacterium | reverse complement strand
GTCTCGGCGCGTTTGTGCATGCGCTGCTTCATCGGCGCGCCTCCGCTGCCTGCCATGCCAGCGCCGCGCCGCCGAGGATGCCCGCATCTTCCAGTCGCTCCGCGGGCACAATCTGGCAATCCTGCAGCAGGGTCGGCAGCGCGTAGTCGCGCACGGTTTTATGGAGCGACTCGAACAGGGGCGCGCCCGCTTTGGCAATCTGCCCGCCAATCGCCACGATTTCAGGGTTGAAAATGTTGATGAGATTTGCCACAGCGACGCCCAGATACACGCCTATCTCCTGCCAGATGGCGATGGCGGTCGGGTCGCCCTGCTCGGCTGCTTGGCTCACCAGCGCGGGCGTGATTTTGGCGGGGTCGCCCTCAGTGAGGGCGTTGAGCAGGCTGTTGGGGTTGCGCCGCGCTTCCTCGCGGGCGAGTTCGACAATCGCGTCGCGTCGGGCGTAGGCTTCGATACAGCCGCGTGCGCCGCACCCGCAGCGCGGTCCTGTGAAACTCACGAAGGTATGCCCCAGCTCGCCCGCGCCGCCGCCCAGCCCCACCAGCAGCACGCCGCCGTCCCAGTGCGCATTCCCCTGCACCTGATGACGGGCCAGCACCACGCCGCCGCCGATGCCCGTGCCGAGCGTGAGCATCACCAGCCCGCGCGCCTGCCCGCGCCCTACACCGTAGTAATACTCGCCCAGCGCGGCGAGGTTCGCATCGTTGCCCATCACCACCGGCAGGTTCAAACGCGCCCGAATCGCGTCGGCTAAGGGCACATCGCGCCAGACCTCGAAAATTTCGCCGCGCATCTCCCCGAAGTTCGGCGCCCAGCGCACCACTCCGCGCGTGGAGTCGATATGTCCCGGAACTGCCATCCCAATCACGGCAGGAGCGACGCCCGACGCCTCAATCGCCTCGCGAATCGTCAGCACAACCTGCTCAAGGGTGATTTTGAACCCTTCCTGCGCTCGCGAAGGGTGTTGCACGATGGGCGCGCGTAGCTCCCCCGCGCGATTCAGCACTGCAGCGCGCACATTCGTGCCGCCCAAATCGACGCCAACGACTGCTGTAGCCATTGCGTGGGAGTATACCCCCTGTGTTGTGCAACGCCGCAAGCAACGCTTCCACGCATGTTCGGGAAGCACTCTTCCCGTGCTGGTGAAACAGGTACACTTATCCCATAATGGCGCAGGAAACACCGACCCCTTGGCTCTCAGAGATGGAAGCCCACGCCGTTGCGGAGCAGGCGCGTGCAATCATTCGCGCCGTCGAGCAAGTCATTCTGGGCAAAAGTGAGACGGTGCGCATGATGGTCATCGGGTTGCTCAGCGGTGGGCACTTGCTCATCGAGGATATTCCCGGTGTGGGCAAGACCACCTTAGCCCGCGCCATCGCCAAAGCGATTGGCGGACAGTTTCGGCGTATCCAGTTTACACCCGACCTCTTGCCTGCCGATGTCACGGGCTCGGTAATCTACAACCAGGCGCGTGGGGTGTTCGAATTCCACCCGGGTCCGATTTTCGCTAACATCGTGCTGGCGGACGAGATTAATCGCGCCACGCCGAAAACTCAGTCCGCGCTGCTGGAAGCGATGGAGGAGCGGACAGTCTCGGTAGAGGGCGAGTCGCATCCTCTACCGCAGCCGTTTCTGGTAATCGCCACACAGAATAATATCGAGATGGTAGGCACTTATCCTCTGCCCGAAGCCCAGATGGACCGCTTTTTCGCCCGCGTATCGCTGGGCTATCCCTCGCCTGAGGTGGAGGCGCAGATACTGGAGTCGCGCCAGCTCGACTCGCCGCTTAGCCAGTTGCAGCCTGTGTTGACTCCGGAGCGTCTGGTGGAACTGCAGCATCAGACGCGGCGCGTCTATATCAGCCCTGCTGTGCGGCGCTATCTGGTCGATGTGGTCAACGCTACACGCCACCACCCGAAGGTGATGCTGGGGGCAAGCCCGCGCGCGTCGCTCACGCTGATGTTGGGCGCACAGGCGCACGCCCTGCTGTCCGACCGCTACTACGTAACGCCTGACGATGTGCAGCAGATGACAATCCCGGTGTTGGCGCACCGCTTGATGCTACGCTCTGATGGCGTCGGCAGGGCGCAAGCGGAAACGATCCTCCGCGAGATTCTGAACCAGATTCCCGTGCCGATTGGAGGCGAAACGCCTGTATGAGAGAGTATAAGCTGACCGCGCTGATGGCAGCGACCTCGTTTCTGCTCTGTTCGGGGCTGATGACGAACAATCGCCAGATGTATTGGATGGCGAGCGTGTTGGGCGCGTTGATGCTGGGCGCATACCTGCTGGTGAAGCGTGGAGCGCGTCAGGCAACGGTCGACCGCCAGTGCCCCCCCGAACTACTGGAGGGAGAGGTCGTGGAAGCACAACTCCACGTGACGCTCCAATCGCGTGGTGGCTTGCTTTGGGTGCGTGCGCAGGAGACCGCCTCGTCGGGGCTGGCACTGGAACCTATCGAGACCGAGCAGAGCAGCCCTTTCAGTGGGACGATACGCTATCGTCTCACCGGCATGCGTCGTGGCGAGCAGCGACTGGGACCTGTGCAACTCACCCTCTCCGACCCGTTTGGGCTGTTCATCCACCAGCAGGAGATTGATGCAATGGCCACCGTTCTGGTACTGCCGCGCCCCGTTGCTTTGCCGAACTGGAACTGGGAGGGCGGGGGGCGAGGACGGTTCGTCGCTTCCGCACTGCAAGGGCGACGGGGCGAGGGTACCGACTGGCACGGCGTGCGTCCTTACATTCCCGGCGACCCCCTGAGGCGCATTCACTGGCGCGCGACTGCCCGACACGGTGACTGGCATGTGAAAGAGTTCGAGACCAGTCAACTCGCGCCGACCGTCATCGCTCTGGAGCAAGCACCCACGTGGCGCGCCGAGGGCGATGCTTACCCCGAGTTTGACCAAGCCATCCGCCATATCGCGTGGATTGCGCTGGAAGCGCCCCGACAGGGTGTTGTGCTGATTCTCGTCGGCTCGAATCTCTCTGAGCTGCGTCTGACGCCCGAAACTTACGCTGACCCGCGCGTCCTGCTGCGCCAGCTGGCATTCGTCCAGCCGGATGCGAACCACTCGATCCTGGACGACCTACCCCATTTGATTCAACAATACGGTGACCAGTATCGTATCGCGCTGTTTGCACCGCCGCAGGAGTACCCGCTGTTCCACGCGCGGGTGCAAAGCTATCAGGCGCAGGGCTACTCGGTAGAAGTCTATGCGTGAGCAGTCGCCCGAACCGCCCGCCAAATGGACGTTGTATGGCTTGCCCTTGCAGAAGGGTCTGGCGTTAGGCGTGGGCGCACCGCTCTATCTGCCTACTTACGGCAGTCCCATCTGGTTTGACCCACGCCTGTTCGCCGCCGATGAAGAGGAATGGCACGCCATCGAGTATCGGATGCCCACCGAACCCGTAGAGGTCATCGGCATTGTACGCGACCTGAACGATATTCCCCCTGTACTTGCGCCCTACGTGCGGGTGGTGGGCTGGATTGTGGAACGTGCTCCTGAACCCCCGTTGCCTCAGGTCCCGGTACTGCTTGTGGCGAAACTACCCGCGCTGCTGCCGTCTGAGGCGACTGTTATTCTGGACGCAAATGCGGGGGTGGCGTATATTGAGCCGAACGTCGCCCTGTTGGCGCGCTATCAAAGTCAGTTGCTGCGCGTTGCAACGCACGCACGCTATCATCTGGAGGGTGAACATCTGCCTGTGACCAGTTGGGATGGCAAGCGCGTGCAGGTCGGGAGCGTCGCCGCGGACTGGGGTTCGGTATCCGAGTCGGCGGCGTCGGGCGCAGAGCTGGTGTGGCTCACGGCTGACGCCTTGCCAGAGCGCGTTTCGGAAGTTGCGCACGCGTTGGGGGGTAAACCGTTCTGGTTCTATGACCCTCGCAGTGCGCAGCGCGACGACGCTCACTGGCAACGCCTGCTGCGTATGAGTGCGGAGCTGAATTTGACATTGTTCGTTGGCGACCTCGAAGCCCTGTACGACGCACGTGATTCGCTGGAGGTCGCTCGTGAGTCGCTCCGCGCCGAGCATGTGCCTATCGGCGCGCTGGAGATGGGGCTGGTGTTAGACGCCGGCGATTCTCTATCCCTCGCAGAGCGCGAGTTCGAGACACTCGCGCCCGAACCGCCGTATGCGGTTTGCTGGCAGGTGGGGCGGTTTACGAAAAAAGTGGTGGAGTTGCTCTGGAAGCAGCAGTCGCTGGGGCGTGCGCTGGGCGTGCGACGCGCACTGATTATGCCCGACGCCCAACCCGAAACGCTGGCGATTGGGCTGGGTATGGAGCCCCATACGCTTTTCTTTGCCCCTGAGCAGGTTGCTGACGCCAAGTTGCGTATCGCACTGCTGAGCGTCGCCGAGTGTCGGGAATGGCTGTTGCAACGGCTCAGACGGTGGAACGACGCCACGCTTGCCCAGCAGCCCCAGAGCTGGATTGCCGAACGAACTTGATGCCCAACGGGAGTTCGAAAATCGTCGGCAAGGACGCCAACGCGATGCAAGGCATGCTCGTAGCGTTGGCGTCCCCGCCGACGATTTGATTATCAATATAGCGGTGCGACGGCGATAGCCGTCGTACCCCGATGGGTTCTTAGGGCGCCTCGGGAGTCACCTGAACCTTAATCTCTTTCCCCTCGCGGATTATGGTGAACTCCACCGGCTTGCCCGGCTCCATCTTCTCGTAGAGGCTGGTAAGTTCCTCGATGTTTTTCACGCGCTGTCCCATCGCCGCGACGACTCGATCACCCGCTCTGAGTCCCGCCTTCTCTGCAGGCGAGCCGGGTGCAACGCCTTCCAGCAGCACGCCATCCTGTTCCGAATAGCCGGGCAGCAGTCCGATGCGCACACGGAAGCCGCGTCGCGTGCCTTGTTGAGGTTCAGGCTGTTGCGGGCGCGTGAACTGCAACCGCTCTGGGCGATTGGCAATGTCATACACCACGCGCTCTGCTAACGCGACAATCTGCGCCTGACCTTCGTAGTTGATTTTGTCCCATGTGTCTGAAGGGCGGTGATAGTCGGGGTGCATTCCCGTGAAGAAGAACAGCACGGGGATATTCACCCTCATGAAGGACATATGGTCGCTTCCGCCCGACGCCGACTGGCTCAGCTGCAGTGTCAGGTTGTCGGTGTTCGCCGCTTTGAGGATGCTTTCCCACTCGGCGGTCGTGCCCACCCCACTGACGGATACGCCTGTCTCTTATACACATCTGACGCTGCC
>JAOAFW010000090.1 GCA_026416065.1 Fimbriimonadales bacterium | reverse complement strand
GCGCGCGTAGCGTCAGCGTCCCGCTGGCGAACTGTGTCGCTTAAGACCCCGCCTGCCAATCAGTGTTTCAAGTGACGCAACTGTCGGCGCACTGCCGTCGCACCTCACGCAGGGAACACGACGGCGGAGACGCCGTCGTATCGCCCGCCCTGCGTGAAAAGGGGCTCGATAAAGGTATACTCTCCTTGGAGGTTATCTCAACCGATGTTAGAAACGCCTATCCGAGTGGAGCGCTCGCGGTTCCCGCAGATAGCGGAGAAGGTACTTGCGGGCGAGCGACTGAGTTTTGAAGATGGGGTCGCCCTGTTCCAGCATCCGAACCTGCCTGAGCTGGGCGCGTTAGCCCACTATGTGCGCATGCGGAAAAATCCCCAGCCCTATGTGACCTATGTGATTGGGCGCATCATCAACTACACGAATGTGTGCTGGGTGCGGTGCAAATTCTGCGCGTTCTATCGCCCGCCGAACCACAGCGAGGGCTACCTGCTGAGCGACGAGGAGATTCTGCAAAAAATCGACGAGCTGGTGCAACAGGGCGGCGTGGAAGCCCTGATACAGGGCGGGCTGAATCCGAAGCTAAAAATCGACTACTACGAGCGTCTGTTTCGCTTGATTAAGCGACACTATCCGCAGGTAATTATCCACGGGCTGTCGCCGACGGAGATTTTGTATATCGCGCATATCTCGCGCCTGAGCGTGCGCGACACGCTGATACGGCTCAAGGAGGCAGGGCTGAACTCGGTGCCCGGCGCGGGAGGCGAGATCCTGGTGGATCGCGTGCGCCAGCAGATTGCGCCGTTCAAAGACATGGCGCAGGAATGGCTCGACTTTATGCGTGAAGCGCACCAGCTCGGCTTGCGCAGCACGGCGAGCATGATGTACGGGCATGTGGAGACCATCGAAGACCGCGTGGAGCACCTGATTCGCCTGCGCGAAGTGCAAGACGAGACGGGCGGCTTCACGGCGTTCGTATGCTGGAACTTTCAGCCGGAGGGGACTGACCTGCCCACCGTGAAGAAAGCCACGCCCGCCGAGTACCTGCGCACGGTCGCCGTCGCCCGTCTGATTCTGGACAACTTCGACCACCTGCAGGCGAGCATCCTTACGCAGGGTCCGAAAGTGATTACCGTTGCCCTGCGCTACGGGGTGGACGATATGGGTTCCACGATGATTGAGGAGAATGTGGTCTCAGCGCAGGGTTCGAAGTTCATTTTGAATGCGGCGGAGATTGAGCGCGTGATACGCGCAGCGGGGTTTGAACCGAAGCGTCGCAACACGCGCTACGAGCTGTTGGATTAGGCAATCGCGCGCCATGCGGTTTCCAGAGCGCGTCGCTGGGCTTCGGATAAGCCCACCAGCGGCGGGCGCACGTGGGTTTCGGGGAACCCGGCGAGGGTTAGCGCATACTTGAAGTTGGCGGGCGCGGGGAACGCATCGATGGCGTCCGCCGCCGCGTCGATAAGTGACTGGAGCCCCGCGCAGTTTTCGCCCTGCTGAAACGCTTGGCACAGACGCACCATACGGGGCAGATACACATTCGCCAGTCCGCTAATCGTGCCCGCGCCGCCTCGCTGCAGGCACCGGCTCAGCAGCTTCTCCTCGCCCACCCACACGCGCAGGCGGGGCGCATACCGCAGAAACTGGTGCATCGAGCGCACACTGCCCGAGCTATCTTTGACGCCGAGCAGGTTCGGATGCTCCAGCAGAGCGTCCACAAGGTCGGGCGTGATTTTGTGGCGTGTGCGCTGTGGGATATTGTAGAGGACGACCGGGAGCCGGCTGGCGTCGAGAATCGCTTGATAGAACGCGCGCAGCCCCTGCCCGCTGGCAGGGTAGTAAAACGGGGGCGCAACCATCAGCGCGTCGCAGCCCGCTTTCTGCGCCTGTCGCACCAGATAGAGCGCTTCGTCGAGGCTACAAACCAGCACGCCGGCTGTAATTTGCAGGTTACCTTTCGCCTGCACTGCCAGCTCGTACAGCCGCACTTTTTCGGGCGCACTGAGCGAGGGTCCCTCGCCTGTGGAACCCGCGACGACCACCCCCTGTGCACCGTTCGCCTCAAAGTGCGCCAGCAAACGCACGAAGTACGGCTCATCAACGCCGTGTTCAGCATCGAACGGCGTAATAGAAGCGATATGCACGCCTGGGCGAAGAGATTCCATAATTTATGTAAAGGGCAAACGCGGGCGCGCCCGCATGAACTCAAACAGTCCACGCCAGAACTCGGCTTTCGCGGTCGTCTGCTGGATCTCCGCTTCTATTTGCGCCAGAGCGACCTGCGCTTTTGCTTCAGGGGGTACTTCCATCGCCCGTGCATCTTCCAGAACGCGCTCCATTTTTCGCAGCTCGCCGTGATCCACCCATACCCCACCGCACCGGTCGCACGTATCCAGCTCGATGTCAGAGGTATAAAGGTAACGGTACGAACGCAGTGGCTCGTGACAGACGGGGCACTTGCGCTCCCACGGCGGGTCATACGCGGTGACCTGAGGCTGATACATCGAACCGAGTCGGGGCAGCACGTCATCCCCGATACCGTTGAGCCGTGTCAGTTCATCCGTATCGAACCAGATACCGGCGCATGCCGGGCACACATCGATGGTCACCCCTAAATGCGTTTGGGGTTTGAGTTCAATTTGACAAACAGGGCACAATCGTTCTCTCATGGTTACTCCCCCGCAGGCGCGCCCTGAAGTTGCAACTGAAAAGCCCCTTCCAACGCCCCTGCCTGCATGTTAAGTGTACCACGAATCTGGCGTACCCAGCCGCGTTCGGCGTCCACATAGACCGTCATTTCACCTGCCGTTTGGGGGAGCGAGTCGGGCATGGGTTCTACCCGAGTATGAATTTTGTAGCAGCGCACTCCGTCAATAGGCTCCACGCCTTCAAAACGGCACAGGTACTTCACCTGCAGGCTTCCAACGCCGTCCGTGCGTCCCCACTGCGCCCCCACGCGCACAGGGCGGTCGGGGTAGGCATAGGTGAACGCGCCAATTACAAAGGCGTTTTCGTCCAGCGGGGTCTCCCTGCCATCAGGGAATAGCTGCCACCGGGTTTTTGGCTTCAGCTCGCCAAACGGTCCGATACTGGCTTGCAATCGCTTGAGCGCATCGGGCGTTAGTTGCAGGGCGCGCTCAGCAATTGCGCTCCCATCTGTTTCAACGGACTTGACTGTGTCAATGTACTCCAGCTTGAGGGTGTCCGTCTGTCCCTGCAACTCGCCCTGAAGCGTCAATACATAGCGCCATCGGTCGCCCTGATGGAGTGTTCGTCGAATTGTATACTCAGGCTCGCCGCAGGCGCAGAGTAAGCCCACAGCGAGCCAGCCAACCAGAGCGAGTCGCGCCCGCACACTCATTAGAACTGATAGCCAACCGTCAGTGAGAAGCCGTTGGCGCGGTCTTTATTCGCGCCGAAGCGGTCCGTAAGGTCGTAGTTCAACTCCACACTGTAGGAGTCGTTGAACCAGAGCGTGAGACCCACACGCCCACCAAAAATGTTTTTACTGGGTCCGGTGGTGTCCACGATATATAGCCCTGCTCCCAGACGCAGTTGCAGGCGCACATCGCTCTCGCCAACCGGCTGCTCGTAAACCTGAGTCACCAGTAGACTGGTAATCGCGCCGCGCGAGCCGCCCGTTTGGTGCGTGAACAGGTCTGCGCTCAACTCTGTCGCATCACTACCCAGCAGCGGCACGCCGTCTGTCGCAAAGGTCAACCCAACCGCGAACCATGTTTTGTTGAACGCCTGCAGGTCGGTGTCGGATGGGAAGTACGCTCCAAACCGCAATCGTGCGGCGGCGTTTTCCAGTTGTGCCGACGCGGTCGCAAAAGTCAGCGTCATCAGCGCGCCCAGCGCGCTCCAGTGAAGCCAGCGTGTCATCATCATTCGGTTAACCTCCGTGTTCTGTGGGGATCCCGACGCCAGATTCGCCCCGTGTAGCATGTTTCCTGCTACTCTCGTTGAGGGCGGCAGCGTTTCAGGTACTATACATGCTATGCAGACCGAGACGACGGTAGCGGTGGGCAGCGAGGCGACGGTCGCTATGACACCTGCCCCGCAAGCGACGATGGCGATGGCGCCCGCGGAGTGCCCCATCTGCGCTCAGATGAACCCTCCGGGCGAGCAGTATTGCCTCGAGTGTGGGTTCCTGCTCACCAGTGTAGCACCGGAGATTGCCGAGCCTGCAGGCACGTACCCCAAACTGCGCGACGCTTCCGGGCGCGAGTACCTGCTGAAGGCGGGCGAGAACATCATCGGGCGCGATCCCAGCAGCGATGTGCTAATCAGCGATGGTACAGTTAGCCGCCGCCACGCTTGTATCACGCTTGAGGAGAACCACGCTTATATTCAAGATTTGGGCAGCACGAACGGTACATATCTCAATGGGGAGCCTGTCGGAGCGGAACGCATACCCCTTCCCCCCGATGCCGAGCTGCGCTTCGGCAGCGTCGCGATGACGCTGGAGCTGCCTGAAGGCTTTGAGACGCCCGCCGTTGCTGCCGAAGTTGCCCCACCGCTGGCGTACCTGGTTAGCCTAAGCGATGCCGCGATGCGCTTCCCCCTCTACGCCCGCCCCCAGCGCATCGGCAGACGCGCCGGCAACGATATCGTCATCCCTGATTCCTACGTGTCCGGGCAGCACGCCGTGATTGAGATCATCGGCGCGGATATCCGGATTACCGATCTGGGCAGCACCAACGGCACCTTTATCGGCGAAACAAAAATCGCGCCGAATATGCCCACCACGGTACCCGCCGATGCGCTCCTGACGTTGGGCAAAACGCAGTTCCATATCGAGTGGGTGTCCACAGAGCCTGCGGCAGAGGCTGCAACGGAGACCGAACCGGATGCCAAAACGCAAACGGAAACGACACCAACCGACGAGGCGGAATAGGATGAACGAGGCGCGGCGCGTGCAGAGCATGCTGGGCGTGTTGTTTGTCGTCATCGCCGCACTGGCGATTGGAGTCGGAGTGTGGCTGCGTCTGACGCCTGCACCGCCGCCTCCACCGCCCAAGCCGCCCAGCGAAGCGAAAATCTACATCCCCAAGGTGAACCCACAGGGCGAGATAACCTACGAAAGCAAACCGGTCAAAATCCAAGACCCCGAGACAGCTTACAAAGAGGTGTTCGAGAAGCTCGTCCGTGAGTCGGGTATATTCCCAGCGGGAACGCGCCTGCTGAAGGCGCAAGTACAGAACGGAGTGCTACAACTGGACTTCTCGGCGGACCTCGAGAAAAACTTCACGGGCGGTTCAGACGATGAAGCCGCGCTCATTAACGCCATCACCAGCACAGCAGGCAGCTTCCCCAACGTGCGTCAGGTGCAGGTTTTTGTGGAAGGTAAGCCGATAGAAAGCCTCGGAGGGCATATTGACCTCTCGCAGGCGTTGCCCGTCACCCGGCAGAATGGCTCACAATAACCTTCAGTGCTTCCGCCTTGCGTAAGAGCGCATAACCCTCCGGAGTGCGCTCCAGCGGCAAGCGATGCGTGATCAGTTTCTCCACAGGCAATCCTGCAGCGATGTGCAGCAACGCCTGACGCATTTCCACGTGGCTGGCGGAGTAACTGGGAATCAGGCGCATCTCGCGGAAATAGGCGTCGTGCCAGTTAAGCGGGAACCGCGTTTCGGGAGGCGCGGGGGTGAACAGCACAATCGCACCGTCGGGTGCAACCAGCTGCAAAGCCAGTTCTAACGCGGGCTCACTGCCGGGTCCCACAACGACCACCTCTGCCTGAATGTCCGAGCGCACCCGAGCGTCGTCTGCATGCAGCGGCGTCGCGCCCAGCGATTCGGCAAACGCCAGGCGATGGGGCAGCTTGTCCACTACAAAAACCTGCTGTGCGCCCCACGCCTGCCCCAACATCAGGTGCAGCATGCCCATCACGCCCATCCCGATGATTGCGAGGGAGTTGCCATGCCGAAAGCCCGCGCGTCGCAGGGAGCGTATCACGCACGCCAACGGCTCTGTAAACGCTGCACGCTCATCGGAGACGCCCTCGGGCACACGCAATACATCGACGTTCACAATCTCAGCTGGGGCTATGAAATACTCGCTAAGACCGCCAGGGTTCAGCTTCGTCTTGCGCCAGGTGGGACAGTGAATAAACGCCCCACGCCGACAAAAGTCGCATTTCAAACATGGGGCGTGGTGATGCACCACCACACGGTCGCCCACTTGCTGATTGGCAACCCCCTCACTTATCGCCACGATTTCACCCACCAACTCGTGTCCCGGAACCAGCGGCGCTTTGCGCAGGGTGTACCAGTCCATCACCTCGCCGGTGCATAAACCACACGCACGCAGGCGAACCAACGCCTCACCCGGCTGCAGGGGGGGCAGCTCAAGGGTTTCCCAGTGGTACTCACCGTCGGGCGTCAACTTCCATGCGCGGGTTTGCACAGCGAAAGTATACCTCTGAGTACCGCAACCTAAAGAGTTATCAGTAGGTACACTGCGTGCGCTCATTCACAACGCTGGGCTAACAGTTGAGGAGTTTCTGGAATACCTGAGGTGAACGCCTAACGCACCCGCACCCGCACTATACACACACCTGCCAGCGCCATGAAGAACGCGCCGTACAAAAACACATTTCGATAGTTGTCGCCCGTGATGTCTACCAGCACACCTGCCAGCTGCGGTCCCAGCACTGCGGAGAGGTTCGATGCGAAATAGTAAAGCCCTGTGATAATCCCGGCGCGGAGCATGGGTGCGGTGTCGTACAGCGCAGGTAGCGAGTTCACATTAATCAACGCCCAGAACGCCCCCGCTGGTATCAGGAAGCCTATCATCATCGGTAGCGACTGCACAAAGTAGCCATACAGGAGCATCCCAACCAGCCCTGTAATCCCGATGAGTATGATGCGCCTGCGTCCGAATCGAGTCGCGAGGTATCCACTCGGCACGGCGCACAAGATAAACGCCGCGGGCAGCAGCGCGACCAGTTGCCCCATTCGGTCGGGCGCGATGCCCAACGCCTCCTTGCCAATCAATGAGAGCAACGCCTCCAACGCAGTGAAACCCATAAACCAGCTCAGTATTGCGCTCAACATCCAGAGCATATTGAAGTTGCGTGCGTTTATTAGGGCGCGCGCACTTTCCAGCAGTCCAGCTTCCTTCTCCTCGAGCTCATAGAGAGGCTTTTTCGGCTCGTGTACGAAGAAAAATGCGATTGCCAGCGCGAGCATCATCACCCCACTCCCGAAGAGGAACGGCGCATATCGCCCCAGTTGCCCGTATAACACGCCACCGCCGAAGTAAGCCAGCGCCGCCCCTACCCCCAACATCAGGTTGATAATCCCGTTCGCCAGACTGCGCTGGCTGGACGGATACAAATCGCCAATCAGCGCGACGCCCGGCGAGCGGATAAGCGCGTTGCCAAAGTTCGTGAAAAAAATCGCCAGCATAATCCCCCACGCGGTGGTCGCCGTCGGCACGAACAGGAACGCCGTCATCGCAATCGGTGCGCCCGCTATCACCCACGGCTTGCGCCTGCCCAGCGGTGTGCGCGTGCTGTCCGATAACTGCCCCACCACAGGCTGCATGAACATATTGATGTAGTTATCCCAAGTCAATACGAAGGTGATGAGCGTTGCGCTCAACCCAATCTCACGCAAGAAGATGGGAACGAAGTGGTTGAAAATCGGCAAGGTCATGCCCATGCCCATGAACATCGCGCCGAGCAGAATAGTACGTCCGACGGGAAATCGCGCTGGCGATGCATCATGCATACTAACTTGTTTCGACAAAAGGTGGTATACTTCCTACGATGCGCCGTTATGGGCTTGCGTTGTGGGCGTTGTGGCTTGCGCTATCACCAATCGGCTTGGTGTGGGCGTATGCCTGCGTGTGCGACGGGCAGCTCAGACCGTTCTGTTGCATAGAACTCCCGGCTCCTCAATCCGCCTGCTGCGATCCGGAAACGGCACGTGGACACGGCACGAGCCCGGCGACACCCTGCAACGACTGCTCTTGCCACCTCGGCGAGGCACAGTTCCTGCCATCTTCTCTGGTACCGCGCATCTCGCTGGACTGGAGCGGCTGGATACTGGACGCGCCGGAGTGGACCGCGTGGGATATCTGCGTTCCCGTAAGTCCCTTTTTCGGTTTGCCTGCAATTCGCAATCATTCACCCCCTGTTGAACCCTCTGCGCCCCGTGCGCCGCCCCTGTGTTGACCACCCCATCGCATGGGCGTCCTCGCCCGTGCAATCTTTTACCGGTGCGACGGTGTCCCACCATTCGCGTAGTAAACGGGTCATTAAACTTCGCTTGGGCGAGACGCCCAAGCCACGAAAAACTCAATACAGGAGGCGAAGATGAAACTCTGGAAACTTACAATCAGCGCGTTCGCGCTCGGTATCACGACATTTGGTTTTGCGCAGGAAGGCTCGGGGGGTTGCCCCGCCTGTGTGGTCATACAGTCGCAACAACGCAGTGATGTGGACGTGGGGTTTGCAGAACTCACCGTCCCCAAGGGGCGACTGAACTGGTTCAGCATCGGCTCGCCCGCTTCTGAGGAGAATCGGTTTCGCACCTTTATCAAGACCGGGATTACCGACCGCTTTGACTTAGGAATCGGGTACTCCCAGTACGGGGAGCGCGCCACCCTCCAGTTGACCTACCAGTTGGCGCGTCAGGACGAGCGAACGCCGGTGAGCCTGCTGGCAGGGTATGGGTTCTCTTCAACCTACACGCGAGCGCAGGAAGGCGCGTACCTGATGGGGGTGCGCACCGAGGGCAACCTTTCGCTGATGGCGGGTTGGCAACGCCTGCGCAATGGGCGCGACATCGGCTTTATCGCCGCGAACTACCGACTGGATCCGGACACATCCGTGATGTTCTACTCCCATCAGGCGACTATGGAGGGTGAGCCGACCCTGTATAACCT
>JAOAFW010000069.1 GCA_026416065.1 Fimbriimonadales bacterium | reverse complement strand
TTCACATACACGCTCTAATTGCTCCGTGTCGGAGATTCCTTGCTGCGCTCGGAATGATAATAAGTGCTTCCCGTAAGGAATCATACTGCAATCGGTACGACGGCGTCCCCGCCGTCGCGCACGCACTGTTCAAAGCAAGGAACACGACGGCGGGGACGCCGTCGTACCGATTGCAGTATGATTCCTTACGGGAAGCACTTACCAGTCCACATCAATCAGACGCGCGGCTGAGGGGGTAAAATCCGAAAGCGCGCTCTGGTGGAGTTTGAGATTGCTGTACCGATAGCCGCCAATCTTCACCGCCTCCAGCGTCGTGTACGCCGTGAAGCCAAATATTGTCAGTCCTACCGCTGCGAAACCCGAAAGTAAACCCAGCTTCGCCTTCAAACTAAGATTGTTCTCGTAGTATTGTTGGCGAGAAACCCCTTTTTATGTAGGAGGCAATTTACTAACAATGCGCAGATGGGCTTCATTCATAGAGGAACGGCGCGCCAGCTGGCTGAGCAAGCACCGTGATGTCACCTTCATCCGAGCGAGGACGACTCCACCAACGATACCCCTGTTGCCTTCCGACGCTTCACGAACGGCGGCTTCGCGCTGCTGGCTTTTCGGTTGGGCGCGCTTGTGGGGCAGGTATACTCGATGCCATGCCGCAGGGCGCGTCAAGGACGATTAGGCAGTTTGCGCGGGCAGGAGCCTGCCTGCTGCTACTCAGCCTATCCGCATGCGCACGCTTCCCGGACACGCCCGATGCAGGCGGTGTGCGCCGAATCGCGGTGGAAGCACAAGTGGCAGGGCGCATCCGACCCGATTATCACTACTTCGTTCTGTTTAACCTCAGCAACGATCCGACGGGTCAGGCAGGACCTGTGCCCGTCGTTGCGCCGCCGTGGGGCAACGGCTTCGCAGCAGGCGCGTTTACGCACTTCATGCGTTTCGATAACCTGCAGCCTGCAGGGGGTTATGCGCTCTATCGCGTGCAACCGAATACGAACCTCTCGGTGTTCCAGTATCTGGGTGCGCCGCGCTTCAGCGAGCCGATTGGCGCACAGTCCGACCGCCTGCGATTCGAGATTGACCTTACCCAGTTCATCCCAAACCCTGTGAACGCTGCGCAGCTGCAGTTCATCCAGCTCAACATCGTCGCCACCGACCGCATCCCGATAGACCCAAACGACCTTACTCCCAAAGTGGTGGATGCGCTGGGCGACCCCGCGCTGGGCGTCAGCCAGTACTTGAATATTCGTATTGACCAGAACCGCATTTTGCGCAACGCGGACACGAACCTTGAGCCGCGCGGGGATGTACGCGACCCTGATTTAGATATCGTCGACTGGCGTGTGGAGGTGCGCGCCCTATGACGCTCTCCGAGCGCGGCTTGTCGCGCCTTGAGATCGCGCGGGGCTTGCGCTGGGCGAACTGGGACGCGGTCTTTTTTACGCTGTTCGTCGCGCGTACTTCCGGCGCGTTCCAGATTGGCTTGGCGCGGTATTTTGGGGCGAACGACCTGTGGATTGGTATCATCACCTCCGTACCGTCGCTGGCGGGCGCACTGCAGATTCTCACCGCCTATTTAGCCGACACGGCGCCGAGCCAGAAACGCCTGGTCATCCGCTATGCGTTCTACTCGCGCTTGCCGTTCATCGCGATTGCGTTCCTGCCGTTCCTGAGCGATTCGGCGCCGCGTCTGCAACTGTTCGCGGGCTTGCTGATTCTGTCCGCGATACTCGGCTCGTTCGCGGGTCCGGCGTTTTTGGCGTGGCTGAGCGCGCTGGTGCCGCCTGACTATCGCGGACGCTATTTCGGCAGGCGCAACATGATACTGGGCTTGGTCTCGGCGGCGTCGGCGTTGCCCCCCGCGATTTTTCTGGATCAGGCGGTGAAGTATCAGCGGTTCTCGGAGGCGGTCGCGTTCGGTGTGTTGTATGGGCTGGGTGCGCTGTTTCTGTTCTTGTCGCTCTGGGCGTTGCGCAAGATGCCGGAGCCACCTCGCACGCCCGTCGAGCGCAAGGGACTGCGCGGTGTGCTGGAGTTCTATCGTGAGCCGTTCCGCACGCGCAACTTCCGCATGCTGCTCGGTTTCAACACCTTTTTGGTGTGGGGGCAGATGTTCGCGGGGCAGTTCTTCACGGTTTATATGCTGGAGCAAATCAAAATGCCCTATCTGATGGTGCAGATATCGGGGCTGATTGCCGCACTCTTCAGTAGCCTGGCGATGCCGATATGGGGCTATCTGGCGGATAAGTTCGGCAACAAGCCGCTGCTGGTGCTGTCGATGTGGGGCGTGACGTTTTTGCCGTACCTGTGGTTTCTGACCTGTCTCTTATACACATCT
>JAOAFW010000062.1 GCA_026416065.1 Fimbriimonadales bacterium | reverse complement strand
AGCGCCGCTATCTGCAGCCCACCTGCCCCCAACGCGCTCAGCACGGCAACCATGCCGACGCCAAACTCTGTTAGTCCATGCTGCGCTTCCAGCGCAAAATCGGCAGTGAGCATCCCCTCAATCACGCTGAGCAACGCAATCGCCATAATGCACAGGTTCGTGAACACAAACGCGCTCAACAGCACCATCCACTGCGATGGGACAAGCATCAGCGCGGTCAGGTAGACGATCAGACTCAGCAACGCTGCGCCAAGCCCCCCCGACAGTGCGAAAGAGCGAACCATTGTGCGCCCATCGAAAGGCAAAGCCCGTAGAAAGTCCACCTGCGTCTCCAGACGATTGAAGTTATACTGGTTGTCGCTGTCGTTGTGGGTAACGGAGAAGAATAACAACAGGCTCATCAACCCCGCGGCAACAGCAGGGCTAGTACGGAAAACCTGTGGGATTACCACCACGCCTCCAGCGAAGAGCAGGACTCCCCGCGAGAGTCAACAGCACGATGACCGGATGATAGGTACGCCACGCAATTAGCAGGTCTTTCCACAGCAGGGCGTGGATGCCGCGCGGACTCCAGCGGAGGAGCAGTTTCGGCGTGGCCGTGGTTTGTGGCTTTGCGCTGGCTTCGAGGGCGCGGCGCAGCACATAGGGCGATTGCTGCTGATGGGGGCGGTTCCGCGCTGCGCCGTACTGAACTCCCACGGCAATCGCGTCGCGCAACCATGGCACATCTCGCCAGACCTGTCGGCTGCATAGGGCAATCACGCCCATCCACATCAGCGACGCGATTCCTATCCAGATCGTCAATCCGCGTGCGGGCGCGACGAGGGCGTCCGCCGCCGCTGCGCTCGGCAGGGCAATCAAACGCAGCGCAGGATGCCCCAGTATTGCCTCCGTCCGATTCGGCGAGTCGGGCGGTAAATCCACCGTAATTATCACGCCTATCAGTGTAGCAATAACGGCGATGCCCCAGACCAGCGCGCCCGCCGTGAGATACCAGCTCAGGTAACGCACACGCCGCGCCAGCACCGCTGTCCAAAGCCCTATGTACCGATATGCGGTGTACTCAGCAAAGCGCAACGCTACATAGCTCAACGCCAAATAACCGCCCACCAGATAGTATCTCCCCAGCGCCAGCAAGGTCGTTGTGTCGTGGAACAGCAGCACTATTAACACACCACTCAGGCTTACCGCAACAAGCCGCCAAAGCGATTCGCGCGTGAACATCAGGGCGCGCATCAGGCGTAGGTCGAAAGCAGGCGTAGCGAACAGAAAATCCACATCGCTCGTGCGGAACCCCACGCTCCAACGATGCCAGAAAAATGCGCTGTGAATCAGTAGGTACACCACACTGCCCGTCACGGCGAGCAATGTGATAATCCAAACAAGTATAACTGGCTCATTCGCCGCAGGAGACGGCTGCGCAGGAGTTCTGAAAGCAGTACGTACCCACACCACACCGACGACAAGCGCAATAAGAGCAGCGAGGGCGACGCCATACCCCACCAAAACGACAGGATTCCGCAGCACTGCCCGCCAGCTGTTCGCTCGCTGGCGCATCTCCAGCCAGAGGGCAACACGCAGAGCGTTCAGAGGCAGCCCTCGCAGCATTATCTCACCCCACTCGTGCCGACTCGCCCCGTGCGTGCAACGCAATCGCCGACTGGTAGACCCCCACAATCCTGTCCACCACCGACGGCACGGAGAGCAGTTCTCGCTTGCGGACAGCTTTTTGGCGCAGCGACTCGCGTTCGTCGGGATGACGCGTGAGGTGTAGCACGGCTTCCACGAATGCCTCGGGCGTCGGCTCCCCCCCCAGCCCTGTTTGTCCGTAGTCGACGGCTTCGGGCGCGCCGCCGCCGTTCGCCACGATGCAGGGCAGCCCTGCCGCTTGCGCTTCGTCCAGCACCAGCCCCTGCGACTCCGTAACCGACGGGAACACAAACAAATCGGCGGCTAACAGATAAAGCGACACTTCATCGCGCGGCACGGGCCCCGTGAAGTGAACCCACTCGTTCAGGTTCATCGCTTCCGCCTGCACCTTGAGGTCGTCTAACGCGGGTCCGGGTCCCACCAGCCACAAGCGGGCGTTGGGGCAGCCACGCACGATGTGGGGCATTGCCTGCAGCAATACGCTCACATTTTTTTCAGGAGCCATGCGCCCTACGTAGAGTAGCATCCATACATCGTGGGGCACGCCCAGTTTCGCGCGCGCTTCCGCCTTGCTCACCTTGGGGAATGGCAACACGGGGTTGCGGATGGGCGTGATAGGCTTGCGCACGCCGTACTTGCGCAGCACCTCCGCGCCGATGTCGGAAGGCGTCATCACGGCGTCCACGCCCTCGTAGTACCGTTTCAAATGCCAGCGCAACACGCGGCGCACGAGGTTCTTGGGCACAATCGGCGGCACATAGTGCAGGTACTCTTCATAGAGCGTGTGGTAGGTGCTGACCAGCGGA
>JAOAFW010000060.1 GCA_026416065.1 Fimbriimonadales bacterium | reverse complement strand
GCGGTTGGTTGCGCTGCCTGCAGGAAGTGTCATCCGTGAGCTGAGCGCGTTGAGTGCGCAGCGACGATTGGCGTTTTCTCCTAACGGGATGCTGCTGGCTTCCGCGGGAGATACCGCCGAACGGCGTGTCCATCTGTGGCGAGTTGCCGACGGCGAACCGCTCTATGCGCCTTTCCTACCGTATGAACAGGGGTCAGGACCCGTTAGTACTCTCGCGTTCACTGGGGACAGCACGCGCCTGATGGTCGCAGGCGGCTACGAAGATATACCTATCTGGAATGTATCGGAAGGCGTTCGCATCGGCTCGCTCCAGACCTTCAGTCGTGAAACGCCGTCGCTGGCGTTCTCTGCCGACTCAGGGCTGCTCTGGACAAGTTCCCCGAATCGAGGATGGCTGCGCGCCTTCGATGTCGCCACGGGCGCACTGGTGGCTGCTCCGATGCGCCTTGCGGAGGGAATCCAATCGTTCGCTTTTCATCCTAACCGACCTATCTTGGCGACAACGCCAAGTTCTCCCAACGCTGTGCGTCTGTGGGATTTGACTACGGGCGAAATGTTCCTCTCGTTGCCGGCGCGCGTGATCCTGGGCTTCGCTCCAGAGGGTGAGCTACTCTGGACGCTTGGGAGTCCCAATAACACAATCGCCGCGTGGCGCTTGATGCCCGATGGGATTCGCCTGCAAGCCCTTTTCGGCGGCAACGGCGCCGCCACAGTGGATGCCCAGGGCATGTTGATTGCCCAGATACAGGATGGCTGGTTGAACCTGTGGGACGCACGCACGGGGCAATTGCTGCGACAACTGCCGAACGCCCCCTACTCAACCGTTCAGCATATACGAATTTCCCCTAACAGGCGGTATGTTGCCTGCACGCAGACGGGATTTAATGAACTGCCGGTGTGGAATCTGGAAACCGGAGAACAATATGTTCTGCCTCTGCCCCTTTCTAACAATCCGCTCACTGTCGCCTTTAGCCCGGACGAAGAGTTCATCGCGACCACTACGCACGATCAGTACCTGCGCCTGTGGCGGCTTCGCGATCGCAGACTTGTGGGTGAATATTTTGATTTGATATTCCGGGAATCCGCGCAGTTGATGTTTTCCCCGAATGGGCGGTACCTTGCGCTGGCGCGGCGCGACGGCACGATTGCGGTGCTGCGCAATCCGTTCTTCCCCGATCTGAATGGCGATGGCAGCGTGGACGACACGGATTTGCTTGAGGTGCTGTTCGCCTTTGGCGCGACGGGCGAGAACCTCGCCGCTGATGTTAACCGGGATGGCTCCGTCGATGACGCCGACCTGTTGATGGTGCTATTTTACTTTGGGCAATAGGAGGCAACCGCGATGCGAGGGCGTGCGATCGGATGGAAGGTTTGGTGCGGGATACTGGGCGTGCTGGCGTTTTGCGACGCGAGTGCGCAGACACTGGAACGATTGTGGGCGCGCACAGGCGCTCGGGATCGGGTGCTGGATGTCGCAGCGTCAACGGACGGCGCATATGTTGCCCTTGCGATGAACGACAACTTTGTGCGGGTCGTGCGCACCGCTGACGGTTTACTGGAGCGACTTTACCGAGTTCCGATGGGCAGACAAGCGCGTTCCGTCGCGTTCTCCCCCGACGGAAGCCTGCTGGTGGTAGGCTGCAATCAACAAGACGCATGGCTGATTCACCTCGAGACAGGACAACCAGTAGGCGTTTTCTATCCGAGCCTGGGAGAGGTCGCGGATGTGGTCTTTGATCCGACAGGACAGTATCTCATCGCGATAGGGCTCAGCCCGAACGGGTCGTTGCCTCAGGTGATTCGCCTGCGGGACGGCGTTATCGTGCGCACGCTGAATCACTCGAACGCCGTTCGCGCGACGTTTTCCGCTGACGGTCGCCTGCTGGCAACATTAGCGTGGGGGGAGATACGAATCTGGCGGTTTCCCGAATTGACCCTATACGCCCGACTGAGTCGCCCCACCACTGCACAGCCTGCGGGCGAATTTTCGGCGGATAATCGATACTTCTTCTGTGATTCGGGGGACAATCGGTTCAGTCGCTGGAATCTGGGGACGGGCGTGTGGGAGGTGGATGTCCCCACGAACGCGGGGCAGGTGAACTCGGTGTCGCGACTGCCCGACGGAAACCGCCTCGCAGTAGGAACGGAAAGGGCGCTCATGCTATGGAACGCCCAGACGATGCAACCGCTTGCGCGCACTCAAAACGCGGCTGAACTTGTTACGGCGCTCCCTGACAATGAATCGGTGGTTGCTGCCAGCCGAGGGGCGGTGAGCCGATTTGAACTGGAGTCGCTGACCACCGTGGCTGCGCTTACCGGCTTCAGGGCATCCTGCTTCCCGATGGTCAGCTACGATGGCTCCGCGGTGCTTACACTGAGCGAGCAGACACTGCGCCGATGGAATGCCCGCACGGGCGCCTTGCAATCGGAGCTTTCACTGACCTTCACCCCGCAGCGGCGCCCTGCCGCTTCGCCTCGCGCACCGATCGTGGTGATTGGCGACTCGCGAGGCGCGAACGCCTACAACTACGAAACAGGAACACAACTCTACAGCGTGCCCGTGCTGGGATGGCTTCGAGGATTGGGAATCGCGCGGGACGGCGCCCGATTCGTGATGGCGGACGACAACCGGGTCTACATCCACGAAACAGCGTCTGGGCTGTTTGTCACTGAGTTCGCGCCGCAGGGCGTCAACTTTTCCGAATTCCTGATGCTCCCAGAAAACGACCTGCTGCTTATCCCATCGACTGGAATGGGCGTCAGCCTGTGGTCTATCCCTGCACGCCAGCGACTTCGAAGCTATAGTCCACCTGCAGGATGGAACGTTGCGACGCTCTCCCTCAATGGACAGTGGGTTGCCCTCGGGCTATGGAACGGACAGATTGTATTGCTGCGCACGAGCGATTTAACCCCCGTAGCAACTTTTCAGGCAGGCTCTGCGCGAATCGAGGCGCTCGCGTTCTCACCTGATTCACGCTATTTAGCCAGCGGCGATAACACCGCAATCCGCTTTTGGCGTATTCCAGACGGCGAACTGGCTTTAGAAGCACGGCTCGATGCAAATCCGTTGACGAACGGCATTACGCATCTCGCCTTCGAACCAAAGGGGCGATACCTTGTCGGATACCACGCTGACGGAACCGCGCTCTTTGTGTATCGCAACCCGTTCGCCCCACCCGATGGGGATATCAACGGCGACGGATGCGTGGATGATGCGGATTTGCTGGCAGTACTGTTTGCGTTTGGGCAGGGTGGCTCAGGGCTTCCAGAAGATGTGAATAGTGACGGCTTGGTCGACGACGCGGATGTCCTGACGGTGTTGTTCCACTTCGGATGGGGCTGTCGCTGAGACCTGTCTCTT
>JAOAFW010000038.1 GCA_026416065.1 Fimbriimonadales bacterium | reverse complement strand
CCCTCCTTCGAGCCGCTCTCCCACGCCGAACCGAGACGGGAAATTGCCTCGAACCCGCGCCTAACCGACTCGCGCCTGAAGACGCCACCCTTTTCTGAGCCATCGCCCTTGTCGGGCGTGGAACGCGAGCTCCGGAGTGCAGAACAATATGCACCCTTCGTGGGTGCAGCAATACGCTTGGTGATGGAGTCGGTGGGCATCTACACTACGCGCTCTACCAAACAACGCACCCAGCCCCTCCTGAATCTCAACCATCCCGATATCGAAGAAAACGCTTCTGTCGAACCAGACAGAATAGATTTTGAGTGGTCGTCTGTTGAGCATGCTCTGGAGTATCGGCTGCGCTTAACTCGTCTGGACGGCGACTCGCAAACCGTAGCGAATGTATCCCTTGAGCCGACCCAGACCCGGTTTTCTCTCGGTAAGTCCTTGTCACCAGGCGAATACGAGTTGGTAATCAGTGTAGCTCTGGCAGATCAGCTATACACCGTCCGACGAACCTTTTATGTGCTGGATTCCGAGCGGTTGAGCCAGCTTCAGTGGGCGCGCGCGCATGCTACCACCCATCCACTGCTTAGCACAGCAGTGTTTTACAAAATAGACCGATATGGCGAAGCTCTCCGTTGCCTGAAGGAGCATGCAGCGCGCAAGTATCCCGATGACCCTCAAGTGCAGCATTGGCTCAACCTGGTGCAGGTGCGTGTAGAGGAGCGTCGGGCGGAAATAGAGATAGTGGACCGAAGTCTACCCTAAACCTTCCTCAGCGCGTCGCGAATCGCGGCTAAGCAGGCACGCAGGTCAGGCAACGGGTCGTCAGGGTTCTCCTCGTACTCCAGCGCGAGGCACCCCTTAAAATCGACGCGTCGCAGTATCCGCAGGAACCCGACCACGTCCAAGTCGCCCTTGCCTATCAGCGTGTACTGCATGCGGTCCTTGACATCCTTGATATGCACCGCATGCACGCGCTTGCCGAACCGGCTTGTGGCTTCCACAGGGTCTTCACCTGAACGCAGGAAATGCGCCGTGTCGACACACGCACCAATCCACTCGGGCTGCCCCCGCATCGCCTCTTCCACGCTGCGTATCGTGTCGTAGCGCGTGTTGGGCCCGTGATTGTGGATGGCAACAGGGATTTTGAACTCCTCGCACAGCCGCGCGAGGTAGCGGTAGCTCTCAGGCGCAGGATCCGCTGTAATCACGCCGATACCCATCGCTTTCGCAAACTCGAAGATCGTGCGGGCGGATTTCTCGTTCCCATCGAAGCTGACCACGCCGTACGCCAGTACTTCCACGCCCGACTTCTGAACCGTTTGCTTCATCTCGCCCCACTTCTCGGACGCGCTGAAGTAGGGCAAGTGCGCCATGAACGCTTCGATATAGCGCAGTCCCAGCTCGCGTGTGGCGCGTAGCATCGTCTCCAGCCCCATTTTGCGCATCGAGTAGCTCTGCACGCCCATCTTGAACGGGGCGTAGGGATTCTCCTGTACGCTTCGTCGAAACATAGATAAAGATTTCGGGGTCTGGCGCGAGGTTCCTGCGGAGACGCACCCCCTCTCCCACACAGTGGGAGAGGGGGCTGAGGATGCGAGTTAACATCCACTACCGAAGTTGAACAGCACAACCAGCAGGTCAGCGTCATCCACGACTTGGTCGCAGTTCGTATCCACGCGCCCCAAGTTCTGTCCGGTATTACCGAAGGCGAACAGTATCCGCAGTAGGTCGGCGTCGTCCACACAGCCGTTGCCGTCCACATCGCCGTTATGCGACACGCAGCAATCGGCAGGATCGCCGCGCGTTGCACCCTGCGCGTTGGTGAGCGTAATCGTGTAGATACCACCAGCAGGGGTTGAACCCGACCAGCCATTCACCCGGCTCAAACGATCAGGTCCGTCAGGGCAGCGCACGCCTGTAAACGGCGTGTTGTTCCAGATGATCTGATTACTGCAGCCCAGCGCGTCACGGTTGTAGCGACTGACTGCCAGATAGTAGACTCCAGCAGGACGCCCCGTCAGACAGCCGCCACTGTTATCAATTGTGGAGAGCGTTGTGTTGCTCCCGTCGTCGTTGAAGGCGACGCCTTTCCCGTCAGGTCCGAAGAGCCAGAGTTGCGTGTCGAAGCCCGCGCCGCCGACAGTGGTCGCAGTGAACGCCGCCGGGTTCGGCAGGAAGAGGGCATACATGTCAACATCGTCTGCGTCGAGGACACCGTCAATCACACCCAACGCGCCGCTTGGCGTCGACTGCGAAGTTTCAGGTAGGTCGCCTGCATCGGGGACTTCCAGCAGCACGCGCAGCGTACACTGCGAACGGCTCCACGAGTAGTCGGCGTTCAGCGGACAGTAGTTGAACTCGGCGTTGATAACATGGTTGCCGGGCGCAAGGCTGTTCGAGACGGCGTAGTTCAGCGTGGCGACGCCTGAGGCGTTGGTGGTCGCTGCGCCGACATAGCCGCCGTTGACCCAGAAAGCGATTACCGCGCCGCTAATGCCTGCGTTGTTGTCCGCGCGGGTGAGCGTCGCGCTGAGCTGAACCGTGTCGCCGCGCCGTCCCGCGGCGTTGGCGCAGACGAGGTTCGTGCGCGTCTTCCGCATTGTGATTTCGTGCGCGGAGGTCATCCAAGCACTGCTCCGCGCGTGCTGCCCTGCGAGCCATACGGTGCGATAATCGCACGGGTCGAGATGCGATGCAGAGTAGTCGCCCCAGCGATCGCCTGAGCTGCCCCCTGCCACGCCGCTGCCGAAACGCAGCCCGATTCCCGCGCCAATGGACGCACTGCCCTCCAGCCACTCATACACGATGAAACTCACATAGTAGGGGCTACCCAAGTCGTCATTCGAGGCGTTTAGCCCCAGCGCCATGTCTTCATCGCGCGTGGCTTCCAGGGTCGGGAAGAAAGCGTCGAACGCGGCATTGAATACCAACAAACCGTCGCGCGGCGCAGTATTGTTCGACACATTCAACCGATAGTACTTACAGGCAACCGATTGTCCCGAATTCGCGCCCACGTGGTTGCTGGTATACAGGAAAGGATAGTTCAGGCGCGATTTGTCGGTGATGCGGCAGTCTACCGTCCACAGCACGCGCCCTCGACCCGGCTCGCGGGCGTTGGGTGGCGGCGAGAACGCGCCAACCCCGATGTTTGCTTGCAACACCAGATTGGGCGTCCCAGAGCCTTGATGCCACGCAATCGGGTTCTCAATGCGATAGACACGAACGAAGTTGCCGCCGCCGCCCGGCGCATGCGCCCAGTAGTGATAACGCGGACCCGTTACCACCCGATAGCCCTGCGCGGGCGCAATCGTGTCGGGCAGACTCCAAAAATCGTACCACGACGCCGACTGCGCGTTATAAATCTGGTTCTTCCAGAGGATGCGCACCTTGCCGTAGCGGAATCCACCACTCACATTATACATGTTGCCCGATAGATACACCGCCTCATTGTCAAACCCCAGATGGGGGAAGTCCACCCACTGGTTGACAAAGGTGCCGCCGTCGAACTTGGCGTCGAAGTTGTAGATGATCCAGTTGCCGTTCGGATTGGCGTCGTCGGAAATCATGAGTGTCCACCACGAGCCATCCGCGCCATTGTTCCCGCGCAGACGCAAGTACAGAATCAGGAACCGACCGTTCCAGTAGTCGTACACCACGCGCGGGTCGAACATAAAGTCCGAGGTGTTCAGAAAGGTTTGGACGTCCGCGCGGTACTGTTGATTTCCGTTTCGGTCGTAGAACGCGAAGTCATCGTTGGTCGCAACCACCACATGGTCGGGTCCCACTCCGATATTGGTATCGGGCGGGACGAGGTCGTTGAAACCGAGAGCGTCGAACCACCGAAAGGCGTCGAGCGCCTGGGGGAAAAAGTCACTGGGTTCCAGCACGAAGATTTGCGCAGCGGTCGAGTCGCCGGGCGTCAGGTCTTCCCGAATCTTGTGCTTGGGCGCTTCGCGCACGCGAAATGGTTGCTTAATCAGGGGTTCGGTGCGCACGCGCTCGGTTGAGACAATCACTGGAACCACGAAACCGGGCGAGCCACCTTGAAAACGCGGGTCGTGAGGGACGCCCTCCAGAGCCGTTGAGGGCAGTTCGAATACCTGTCGCTCCCCGTTCGGGGTCAGCGTCTCCGCCGTCAACTGTGCTGAAGCGATGCTCCCGCACAAAATCAGAGCGCATCCTGTAAGGACGCGATTCAAACTATACCTCATGGGGCCTCCTTTGCCTGTTTTCACGCTACAGGCAGACGAGCTGTGAACTGCGCAGCTGACCCTATTATAGCATAAATTCGACTCACGGGAATCAAAGAATTACAAATCATCGGCGTCCCTGCCGACGATTCCTCGCGCTGTCTCTCCTGATGGATACTGGAGGGGGCTTGAGAGAAAATCCGCTCCGCTGGGGTATCATTCTTTTGGTATGAAAACTCGTATATCGCTACCGGATGTTGCTGCTGAGATCGATCCGCGCGGCGTGGCGCTACACGCGGTGGGCATTCGCGGGCTGCGCCTGCCGGTGCCGTTG
The DNA here is from genome assembly GCA_026416065.1 of Fimbriimonadales bacterium. GTDB lineage: Bacteria > Armatimonadota > Fimbriimonadia > Fimbriimonadales > GBS-DC > GBS-DC. The sequence goes on along the minus strand of JAOAFW010000038.1, from coordinate 173 downwards.
TGCACACCTGCCAGCACGGTTCAGCAAGTGATTGCCGTTGCGGATTTGAGCGTGGATATCGAAGCCGAGCAGCGCGGCGCACACATGAGTCGCCTTGTCGAGTCGCTATACGAATGGGCGTCTGTTCCTCGCACCCCAGCGGATGTGAAGGAGCTACTGCGCTCCACGCGCGA
>JAOAFW010000309.1 GCA_026416065.1 Fimbriimonadales bacterium | reverse complement strand
GGGGCAGAGCATCTCGTAAGGTTCGTCCCGCAACAGCGCAAATAGCGTGTCGTACAGGTAGGCGTCGTTCTGTTTATTGAACAGCGCAGTGGCGGGCGCAGGAATCCAGGCTTCCCCGAACGGCATCAGGAAGCTGAACTGTGCGCCGTCCTTGCCGAACACGCAGTCAAAGGCTTGTTGCAGCGAGGCGGAAGAGCCGCCCAGCGTGCGCTTGCTGGTGTTGTGCTTGCCCAGATGTTCCAGAGTCAGTTGCGCCAGTGCGCCGCGCAGCACGCCGCCGGGGATATAGCTGAGGCTCTCGCGCACATTGCTGCGTGAGGTCATCCACTCGCCGATGGCGATAGGCGACTTGGCTGTGAGGGTAAGCCTGAAGCGTTTCACGGACGCACCTCCTGCAGAAGCCGGAGTAGTTCTTTAGGGTCGCGCGAGTTCCACTCTTCGCCCGCTTTCAGCCACGCATGCGCAACCTCTGCCTGCACGCGCCCCAGCCCGCGCGCCTTTTGCCCGCCGAAGTGGGTGATTAGTTTGATGGCGGCGATGAGTTGCGCGATTTCGGTCTCTGTCGCCCAGCCGCGCACGGTTCCTGTGAAGGTGTTCACGCGCGTTTGGGGCGCAGCTTCGTAGAAAAACAGCCTGCCCTGCTCGACGGTGTTCAGCTTGCGGTTCACGCCGACGCCGATGCGCGTGGTCGGCTCCGCGGTCGCGTCGGGCGTGAGGGCAGTGAACTCCACACGGCTCTGCTGCACGGGCGAGCCGAACAGCGCGCAGGCGGGACAGAGGTTATTTACATCGTTGCACATGCCGCCGGGCGCAGGCGGTTTGCAGTCGCCTAAATCGTAGCCCAGCGCGCTCAGCAGCCGTTCATAGTGCGCCCGCACGCGCCCCTTGAACGAGGTGGACGGAATATACGGTCGCCCCTGCGCGTCCCGCTCGATGCAACGGTCAATCAGCACGGCGGTGCGCCCCACGCCCGAAATGTGCAGGTCGCTGCTCAGTTCCACTTTCACAGATAGCTCAAACGGTATCATCGCTCACTCTCCTCAGCGCAGGCTCTTGACAATCTCCAGCAGGTCTAAGATGGGCGCGAAGTAAGCAAGGGCGGGCTGGTCGTCATCCCCTGTAATACGACGCAGTTGTTGGATTGGGAACAGATCAACGCGCGTGCCGCTGCCATCGGACGCTTGCAGTCCCATCAGGCGGTCGTAGAATCCTTTGCGGTCGGGTGAACTCTCGGCGCGGGCGCGCTGGTAGACGAAGTGGAGCAGCGCGGCTTCGATAGGCTGGCGCACGAACGGCTCGGCGAGGCGTTGCAGGCTGCCCATATCGCCTTTCAAAGCGGCGGCGCACTCCAGAAAAGCGTCCAATTCGCACGCGGTGAGCGGCTGCATCGTGAGGTACACGGGAACCTGCGCCGATTGCCCCTTGCCCAGACGCGCCTCTTTGCGATAGTTGCGCTTGAGGTGGTCTTTGTAGTCGCTGGGAATCTGGTCGGCGTTGGTGGTGAACAGGAAGGCGAGCGCGCCGCGCTGGTGCGCCTTCACGCCGCGCTTGGCGAACTTAAGCAGGTTCGCTTCAGTGAACTCCACCACGCGCTGTGCGGGAGCTTTTTCGTCGCTAATCAGGCAGCCCACGCCGTAGCAGATGGGCGTCGCGCCCACAATACAGTCTTCGGGGTTGCCCTTGGCGTATTCCAAGTCGGTGAGTTCCAGAAACTGCTGGCAGAATCGCAGCGCGAGGCGACTCCAAGTGAACAGGCTAAAGTCGTCGCCCCCGACCACCAGCCCTTCGTAGGGCATGCGCTGCAGTTGCGAGCCTTTGTCAAGGGCTTCATGCATGGCGCAGCTGAGGGCGAGCGCAATCGCGGCGCGGTTCACCAGCTCGGCGCGGCGCGTCCACTGCAGGCTCATCGCCAGCGAATCGAGGTTCTTGGTGATTTGCCCAAAGTTGCTCCCGTCGCCGTAGATGAAGGCGATTTGCTTTTTGCTTTCGCGTTCGTCGGTGTCGGGCACAAGTTCGTTCAGA
>JAOAFW010000280.1 GCA_026416065.1 Fimbriimonadales bacterium | reverse complement strand
GGTCAGGCGCGTCAAGTCCACGCTCTTTTTGTCGATGCGCGGGGTCGTGCCCGTTTTGAACCTGCCCAGCCGAAAGCCCAGCTGACGCAGGCACTCGGTCAGCCCCACCGACGGCTGGTCGCCGAACCGCGCGGCGCGGATTTTCTGCTCGCCGATATGACACAGCCCGTTCAGAAAAGTGCCTGTGGTGATGACGACGGCGTGGGCAGTTACTTGCGTAGCGTCGGCGTCCCGCCGACGAAACTCTACTCCCACGCACACGCCGTCGCGCACAATCAGCCCCTCTACCGAGCCTTCGATTAGCGTCAGGTTCTCCTGCGCCTGCAGGGTGCGCAGCATCGCGGCGGGGTAATCGGCTTTATCGGCGTGGGCGCGAAGCGTGCGCACGGCGGGTCCCTTGCCCGTGCCTACAAACCGAATGTGCGTGAGCGTGCGGTCGATGGTGATACCCATCTGTCCGCCGAGCGCGTCGATTTCGCGCACGAGGTGTCCTTTGGCGGGTCCGCCGATGGAGCAGTTGCAGGGCATATGCGCAGTGCGCTCGATGTTGAGCGTGATGATGGCAGTGCGGCAGCCCATCCGCGCCGCCGCCAACGCCGCCTCGCACCCCGCGTGCCCCGACCCCACCACGATTACATCAAAATCGGGCATGGCGGGGGGAATTGTACCATGAACAGGTATAATCACGCCCTGCCATGATGGACATTCAAACCCTCGAGAACTGGCTCTGGGAAGCTGCATGCGTGATACGCGGTCCCGTCGACGCGCCTAAGTTTAAAGACTACATCCTGCCGCTGGTGTTCCTCAAACGCCTCTCCGATGTGTTTGAGGATGAGCTGCAGCAAATGATTCAGCAGATGGGCGAGCAGCTGGCGTTTCAAGTGCTCCAAGAAGAACAAGAACTGGCAGAGGCTGAGCGGAGCGTGCGGTTTTATATCCCTGAAGAAGCGCGCTGGAACGCCATCCGCCAGCACAGCGTACGCGGGCTGGGGCAATACCTCACGGATGCGATGCACGCCGTCGCGCGCTACAACCCCACCTTAGAAGGCGTGCTGAACCGCATCGACTTCAACGCGACGGCAGCGGGGCAACGCATCCTGCCCGATGAGTACCTGCACCGCCTGATTGAGGTGCTTTCGCGCCACCGTTTGGGGCTGCACGATGTGGAACCCGATATGCTGGGGCGCGCCTACGAATACCTGCTGCGCAAATTCGCCGAAGGCGGCGGACAAAGCGCAGGCGAGTTCTACACCCCCCGCGAAGTCGCCATCCTCATGGCGCGCCTGCTCGAACCCGAACCCGGCATGAACGCCTATGACCCCACCTGCGGCTCAGGCGGACTGCTCATCAAACTCCACCTGCGATTTATGGAGCGGTACGGGGTTCTTACCACAGAGGGCACGGAGAACACGGAGAAGAGAGGAGGGAGAAATATAACCACAGAGGGCACGGAGAGCACGGAGAAATCTCAGAGTCTCCTCTCTGTGCCCTCTGTGTCCTCTGTGGTAAGAAAAACCCTCCCCAAAGATTACGAACCGCTCTACCTCCACGGGCAGGAGATTAACCCCGACACCTACGCGATCGCCTGCATGAATGCGATTATCCACGACCTGCACGCCGAAATCCGACTGGGCGACACGATGCGCCAGCCCGCCTTCAAAGACCCCGCAGGACGCCTCGAGCGCTTCGACCTCATCGTCGCCAACCCGATGTGGAACCAGAAGTTCCCCGAAAGCCTCTACCAGAACGACCCTTACGACCGCTTTCGGTTCGGCGCGCCCCCCAGCTCCAGCGCGGACTGGGGCTGGCTGCAGCATATGCTCGCCTCGCTCAGCGACAGGGGGCGCATGGCAGTGGTGCTGGACACAGGCGCGGTCAGCCGCGGCAGCGGTGCCACCGGCAGCAACCGCGAACGCGACATCCGCAAAAAATTCGTCGAAGCCGACCTGATTGAAGCCGTCATCTTGCTGCCCGAGAACCTGTTTTACAACACCACCGCGCCGGGCGTGATTATTGTAATCAATCGCGCCAAGCGCCATAAGGGCGAGATTCTGCTCATCAACGCCAGTCGCGCCTTCGAAAAGGGACGCCCCAAAAACTTTTTGACCGACGCCCACATTGAGGCAATCGCCCGCATGTACCACGAGTGGCGCGCCGCGCCCGCCAACGGCGACGCGCCCGCCGCCGCCCTCATTACCCTTGCCGACGCCGCCCGCAACGATTACAACCTCTCCCCCAGCCGCTATGTGCCGATGGGCGGTGAGGAAGAGATACTGCCTCTGGAAGAAGCCCTCGTGCTCCTGCAGGAAGCCGAAGAGGAACGCCGCGAAGCCGATTGCCACCTCCGCCATGCGCTGCAAGAATTGGGTATCACTCTCAACGCCGATGCTACCGCCTGAAAGCGAGACCTGCGAATGGAAAGAGCAGTGGACCGACGACGCCCTAAGAGACCTCGCGGCGTTCGCGAACCACAAGGGCGGCGCGCTCTATCTGGGCGTGCGCGACGATGGAACCCTCGTCGGCGCGCCCGCTCACGACGCTGAACTCCAGCGGCTGGCGAACCTCATCACCTCGCGGCTCGGCGTAAACCCCTCCATCGAGGTGCAAACACACGCGGGCGTGTCCCTGATTGTGATTCGGGTTGCGCCCGTGCAGGGCGTTATCGGCTATCAGGGGCGCTACCTGCGGCGCGTCGGAAGCACCAACCGCGACCTGACGCCCCACGAGCTGACGCGCCGCTTCCTCCAACAGTCTGGGCGTAGCTGGGACAGCCTGCCCAGCGAATGGGGCTTGAACGAGGTTGACCACGAGCGACTGGAGTGGTTCGTTGCCCACGCCCGCACCCGGCTGCCCCACGCCGACGCCACGAACCCCGAACGCCTGCTGCGCAATCTGGAACTGCTTGAGGGCGACCGCCTCACGAACGCGGGCATCCTGCTGTTCGGCGTGCGTCCCCAACGCTACTTCCCACAGGCTCAACTGCGCATCGGCGTCTTCCGCTCCCCTACCGACATCATCGACAGCCACGAATTCAGGGGCACGCTGTGGGAACAACTCGAAGGCGCAATAACGCGGTTCCAGCAGGTGCTCAAAGTGCGCTACGAAATCCGTGTCGACGCGCCCACCTTAGAGGGGCTGCAGCGACGCGACATCTGGGAGTACCCGCTTGAGGCGCTGCGCGAGGCAGTCATCAACGCCCTCATCCATCGCGATTACACCAGCATGATGGACATCCAGATTCGGATCTACGATGACCGCCTCGAAATCGCCAACGCGGGCGAGTTGCCGCCTGGGCTAACCCCCGAAAGCCTCTACGGACCCCACGCCTCCCTGCCACAGAACCCGCTGCTGGCGCGCGCCTTCTACTACGCAGGCTACATCGAACGCTGGGGCACAGGCACGACCCGAATCGTGGAACTCTGCCATAACCAAGGATTACCCACGCCCGAATTCCGCGCCACGCCCTACATGCAGGTCATCTTTTTCAAAGACCCCTACACGCCCCAACACCTGCGCCAACAGGGACTGAACGAACGCCAAATTAAAGCGGTAGAATATGTGAAGGCGCACGGCAGTATTACTAACAGTCAGTACCAGTCGCTAACAGGGGTCTCTAAGGCGACCGCCACACGCGATTTGGAGCAGCTCGTGGAGCGCGGGCTACTGGTGAAAATCGGCATCACGGGGCGAGGAACAGCCTACCGACTGCGTCCCCCGAACGGCTCAAACGGCTCATAAACGGCTCATAAACGGCTCATGAGCAACCATGACACACCAAGATGTACAAGAGACAATCACAGATAACCATGGCGCACCAGAATGTTCAGGGCGTAACCACAGAGGACACAGAGAACACGGAGAGGAATCAGAGTTGCCCCTCTGTGTCCTCTGTGGTGAACGACTTCCAAGAAACCGAACTCGGT
>JAOAFW010000247.1 GCA_026416065.1 Fimbriimonadales bacterium | reverse complement strand
GCGCATGCACCACACGCCCGACCAGCGCCACCTGTGAAATCGCGCCCACGACACCCACCACCGCCAGCACGTAGCCAATCTCACGCGGTCCCAAGCCGAAGCGCACGGACGCGAACAGGGGAAAGGTGGTCTGATAAATCGCGAAGCCAATCCACAAGATGAAGTTCACCCACAGCAGGCGGGCAGCAGGGCTGCGCGTGAGCGTATGAGGCATCTCACGCCAGGGCGAGGGGCGTTTGGCGGGCGTGAGGTGCGCCGTTTCAGGCAGCGCAACGAACGCATAGCCCGCTGCCAGCAGCGAGATTCCTGCCGCCGCCCACGCGGGCACCGCCAGCCCAAACTGCGCCAAGCCGCCGCCCAGCGCAGGTCCCAAAATGAACCCCAGCCCGAACGCCGCGCCAATCAGCCCGAAGTTTTTCGCCCGCTTCTCTGGGGGGCTGATATCGGCGATGTAGGCGCGGGCGGTTGTGATATTCCCGCCCGTGAAGCCGTCCAGCACGCGCGAGAGGAACAGCCACAGCAAGTTCGGCGCGAGCGCAAGCATCACGAAACTCGCGGCAGAACCCAGCAGACTCAAGATAAGCACGGGGCGACGCCCGAACCGATCCGACCACTCGCCCAGAATCGGCGAGGCGAGCAGCTGCGCCGCCGAGAACGAGGCGAACAGTAAGCCGATTTGCAACTCGCTCGCTTGAAATTTTTGGGCGTAGAAGGGCAGCAAAGGAATCACAATCCCGAACCCGACGAGGCTCACGAAAATCGTGAGGAACACCGCCAAGAGCGCGCGGCGTTTGCTCGCCTCGTCAGATTCGGGCGTGATACGGTGTGTATTCATCAGTAGCGTCGCTTGCGCTTACCGACATGCTGCACCTGATGCTTCTTGCGTGAGGCGTCACCGCCTGTGGCTGTAGCGGTAGGCTCGCCGTCGGCAGGCGTCACGCTGCTGGCAGGCTGCGCCGCCTTAGGCGTCGTTGCAGTCGCCTTCGCCGCCTCCATCTGACGCTGGTGCAACTTCTCCCGCGCGTCTTGCCAGCTCACCATAATCTGGCTCGCGATGTAGATGGACGAGTAGGTTCCCGCCACCACACCAATCAGCATCGCCACATAGAAGAAGCGCAGGTCTTGCGTCACCGCGCCCCAGATGACCAGCGCGACCAGCACAATCAGCAGCGTGAGGCTCGTGTTGATGGAGCGGGCAAGCGTCTGGTTCAAGCTACGGTTCACAATCGTGGCGAAGGTCTCGCCCTTCGCCCGATGGCGCAAGTTCTCGCGCACGCGGTCATACACCACAATCGTGTCATTAATCGAGAAGCCGACCAGCGTGAGCAACGCGGTGATGAACAGTGCGTTGATTTCCCAGCCGAGCAGGTAGCCCAGAATCGCTGCACCGCCGACCATAATCAGCACATCGTGCGCCAGCGCAATCGTTGCGGCGATTCCGAACTTGAAGCCGCTCCAGCCGCCTTCAATCGAGAAGCGCAGCGCGATGTAGAGCAGAATCGCAATCAGCGCGACAATCACGGCGGTCACCGCACGTTGCACGGTCTCCTCGCGCACGCGCGGGCTGACGCTGGCGAAGCTCACTACCTGCAGGTCGCCGATTGGTTTGAGCGCGTCGACGATTTTCTGCTGGCTCCCCACATCGGCGTCGGCGACATGCACAATCAGCTGGCGGTTGCCCTCTGCAAACAGCGCGCCCACTTTCGCAAAGCCTGCTTGACGCAGCAGGTTCAGCACCTGCGCGAGGTTCGCCTCAATCGGGGGTAACTCGGACACGGGGATGGAAGGCGCAGCGGGTTGTTGCGCCTGCGCGGGTGGCTGCTGCTGAGGTTGCGGGTTGCCTGCAGGCGGGGTCTGATTAGTAGGTTGCGCCTGCCCAGCGTCGGGCGGGGTCTGGTTGCTGGGCTGTGTCTGCCCTGCAGTAGGCTGATTGGACTGCTCAGCAGGCTGGTTCTGCCCCTGTGATGGCTGGTTGCCTGGCGGGTTGGGCGTCTCGGTTGGCGTCGGCGCAGCGGGCGTCGCCGCGCTCGCCACGCGCTTCTGCAGCACCAGCTCGCTGCCGCCCTCAAAATCGATGCCCGGCTTCAAACCGCCCAAGCCCAGCCAAAACACCAAGCCAATCAGAATTGCAACGCCGCTAATCGCATAGTACAGTCCGCGCTTGTTCACGAAGTCAAACTTGTCTTTAGCCGCGCCTAGCTGCTCGCCCACTTCCTGACCAATCTGACGGCGCAAACCGAACAACCGCTCGCTCGGATGCACGCCCACGCCGACCAGCGTGTACAGGAAAGTGCGCGTGCAGAAAATCGCCGTGAAGAAGCTGATACTCACGCCGATGCCCAGCGTCGTCGCAAAGCCCTGCACAGGTCCCGTGCCGAAGTAGTACAGAATCAAACAGATGATAATCGTACTCAGGTTCGAGTCGAAGATTGCGGGGAAGGCACGTTTGAAAGCGGCGTCCAGCCCCGCGAGCAGCGTCTTGCCCAGACGCAGCTCCTCTTTCAAGCGTTCGAAAATCAGGATGTTCGCGTCGATCGCCATGCCGATCGAGAGGATGATTCCCGCAATCGCGGGCAGCGAGAAAGTCACATTCGTGCCCTTGAAAATCGCCAGCGCGAACAGCACATAGAGCGCGAGGGCAAGCAC
>JAOAFW010000085.1 GCA_026416065.1 Fimbriimonadales bacterium | reverse complement strand
AAAGCGGGTCAGACGACGCCCTTGATAGGTGGTCCGCAAAATGTATCGAACCTGTTTTGCCCCCGACTTACCTTGACGCTCATAGGCAACTGCTTCCACCTGCTCGTCTGGTACTTCTACAGGTTTGCGCTGTTTCACATCGTAAAATACCATATCTTAATTGTACCATGGTCAGGGGGTTATCACTCCACCTGCCCTTCATCGCGGGTGCGCTCCCACTCGCGCAGGCTCTCCAGCACATTTTCGGAGCGCAGGGCGCGGCGCATCGCGCGAATCTCTTCAGCCGTGATGGGTCCAAGCTGCTCCGTCGCCATCCACTCGTCCACGCTGCGCTCATCGTTTTCCAAGTAGCTCAAAATCAGCTCGTCCCACGCCGATTGGCTCAGCATCCGCTCTGCACGGTGCCCGCACTGCCCGCACTGGAAATGCACCTCCACGCGATTCGCGCCCATCGTATGCGCGTGATAGGCGATGTAGATAAAGTCATCCAGCGTGATGGGCGTGTTGCAGCGACGGCAACGGAGCCTCATGGCGCGCTCCCTCCCCAGTTGCGCGGTAAGAAGAGCTGCGTGTACTTATACAGCGCGTAGCGGTCGGTCATCCCCGCGATATAATCGCACACCGCCTGCGCCCGCGCTGCCACCGTGTCTTCTTTGGGGCGAAACTTTTCGGACATCTCGTGGGGATTCTCGAAGTAGTACTCGAACATCTGATGAATGATTTTCGTCATCTTCTCGCGCTCACGCTGCACATCGGGGTGGTGGTAGAGGTTCTCGAACATGAACTCTTTCATCGCGTTCATGGCTTGGAGCATCGGCTCGCTCATCTGCACGATGGGCTTGCCGTCGCTCTGTTCCACGACGTCCATCACCATGCGCGCGATGCGTCCGCTGTGGGTGTCGCCGAGAAACTCGATGAGGTCGCGCGGCAGGTCGTTGGGGCTGAGCAGTCCCGAGCGGAAGCCGTCGTCGAGGTCGTGGTTGAGGTACGCGATTCGGTCGGCGATGCGCACTGCCGCGGCTTCCAGATGCGCGGTCTTTTGCGTTTCGTGGGCGGTGAGGTCGGCGCGCCCTTTGGAGTGCCCCACGATGCCCTCACGCACTTCGTGGGTGAGGTTCAGCCCGCGTCCGTCTTTTTCAATGCAGTCCACCACGCGCAGGCTCTGCTCATAGTGGCGGAAGCGCGCATTCGGCAGATATCGACGGAGTACTTCATCGAGGGCTTCCTCCCCTGTGTGCCCGAAGGGAGGGTGTCCGAGGTCGTGCGCGAGCGCAATCGCTTCCGTGAGGTCTTCGTTCAGGCGCAGGGCGCGGCTGATGGTGCGGGCAATCTGCGCCACCTCTAAAGTATGCGTCAGGCGCGTGCGGTAGTGGTCTTCGTTGGGGTCTAAGAATACCTGCGTTTTGTGTTTCAGGCGTCGGAAGGCTTTGCTGTGGATGACGCGGTCGCGGTCGCGCTGGAAGGCGGTGCGCACGGGGTCGGGCGGCTCCGGTATCGGTCGCCCGCGCGATTCCGCGCTCTTTGTCGCACAGGGCGCAAGGTTTTGGTACTCCAGCTGCTCCAGCCGTTCGCGTATGGTCATCGCCGTGTCAGTATTCAATCAGGGAGAAGACATCATAGCCGCGCAGGTGCTTGCGCCCATCCAGAAACGTGAGTTCGATCAGGAAGGTAAAGCCGGCGACTGTGCCACCGAGCCGCTCGATCAGGCGCGCCGCCGCGCTCGCCGTGCCGCCCGTCGCCAGCAGGTCGTCCACCACCACCACGCGCTGACCTGGTTCGACGGCGTCGGTGTGCATTTCCACCGTGTTCGTACCGTATTCCAGCGCATACTCCTCGCTGATTTTGTCGCCCGGCAACTTGCCCAGCTTGCGCACGGGCACAAAGCCCAGCCCCAGATTAATCGCGATGGGCAAGCCGAACACGAACCCGCGCGACTCGATGCCCGCAATCACATCGGGCTTCAGCTGTCGCGCATGCTCGGTCATCAGATCGACCACTTCCTTTAACGCCTGCGGATGCTTCAGCACGGGGGTAATGTCTTTGAAGATAATCCCCGGCTCTGGAAAGTTCGGGATGTCGCGCACCAGTTGCGCTGCTAAGAGTTCCGCCATCGTCGCCTCCTGTTTTTGCGGGAGAAGTATACCTTACGAGGCGTTAGGCGGTATAAGTCGCTCAAATATTAAGAAAACCCCTTTTGCTTTCGTGCGCTGGCGCGTGCGAGAGAATAACCCCTCACTCCGACCCGCCCCATGACCGGGAAAGGAGCAGGCGCGCGGGCAAAGCGACGCCTCCCCCGTCCACGAGGGAGGTTGGGAGGGGGGGTGGAAAGCAACGCTGGTACCAGATGTGCGCGGGCTGCCCGCATTCAGGCACGACTTAACCTTTGAGGCGCTTATAAACAGCCACCCCCCATGCGTTGTAGAGACTGTGTAGAGAGTCGGAATTCATAATGTAGGTGCATACAATTGGAGCAACCTGACTGCTCCATGCCACGACGATGGAGGTAACGAACGATGTGGACGCAGAAACGGCGAAATGCGGCTATGCAGAGCCGCCTGAGGAATATGGCTATGGGATGGCTTATGCTCATAGCGTTGCTGATGGTCGCTACGGCGCACTCAGCAACGATTACCTGGACAGGAGCAGGGAGCAATAACCTCTTCACAAACCCGAACAACTGGGATCTGGGACGCGCGCCGGGTAGCGGCGACGATGTCCGAATCCCGAATGTCGGCAGCCACGCTGAAGTGGTTGTGGACGGCGGCGGGTTCCTCAACAGCCTGCAAAGCAATCTCCCATTACGAGTTGTGGGGGCATATAGCCTCTCCACGAACACGACCTTCGCCCGTGATGTGGTCATCGAGGGAGGCTTTGTGGAGATGATTCCGGGGACGAATGTCTCCTTCACCACGCTGACCATCCAGAACGGCGGCACGCTGCGCCTGAACGCGAACTGCACCGCAACAATCACCGGTCTGTTCACCTTTGAAAGCGGCTTTCTGGACGGCAATGGAACCACCAACGCCAACGGCGGTATAACCCTGAACGCGATTGGCAGCGGTCTAAAACGCATCCGGGATAACCATGTCCTCAATGTAAGTGGAATAGCTACCTGGACAGGCGGTCCGCTGAGTATCGAGGGTTCTGGCGTTTTCAACTTGCAGGGCGGCGCGACCCTGAACATTCAGACCGACGCCGAGTTTGCTGGAGGAACTTTCAACAACAACGGTATCGTCACGAAAGCCAGCGGTAGTTCAGTAACGGAGTTCAACACGGTGTTCAAC
>JAOAFW010000070.1 GCA_026416065.1 Fimbriimonadales bacterium | reverse complement strand
GCTCGTCGGCAGCGCCAGATGTGTATAAGAGAAAGGTTCACGGCGCACGAGTCCGTACACGGCGTCCGCCATGATATCCGCCTTACGCCACTGTTGCGGCGTGCCCAAGCCCCACGCGATGGTCGCCTGGCTCTCGATGAGCGTGCGGGGCCACAGCGCGTTCACCGCGATATTATGTTCTCGTACTTCCTCTGCCAGCCCCAGCGCGAGCATGGTCATGCCAAACTTGGAGATCATATAGGCGACTTTGCCGGGCAGCACACGCAGGTCAATCGGGGGCGACATGGTGATGATGTGTCCCCATCGCTGGCTTATCATGGGGGGGAGTACGAGTTGGGAAGCGACGAACGATGCCCGCAAGTTCACCTCCATCACCAGATCGAACCGTTTGGGTGGGGTCTCCAGCACGGGATACCACCAGAGCGCGCCGGCGTTGTTGACCAGAATATCCACGCGCCCGAAGGTCTCCAGCGTTTTGTCTACCATCTGCTGCAGGGCGTTCTCGTCGCGCACATCGACGCGGATAGGCAGCGCGCGTCCGCCCAACGCCTCTACCTCCTCGGCGACGGTATAAATCGTGCCGGGTAGACGCGGGTCTGGCTCGGCGGTTTTGGCGGCAACGACGACGGCAACGCCCTCTTTGGCTAAGCGCAGGGCGATGGCGCGCCCTATCCCGCGGCTGGCGCCCGTGATGATGGCAACACGCCCCATCAAATCCGTGTAGGTTGGCATGATGGGATAGGATACCTCCTCAGTGTGCGACAGTGCAGGTATCACTTGCTTTCAGGTACACTATATCGACTCTGGAGGCTGGTATGAAGACAGGCAAGCGCGTGAAGACCACTACGAACTCGAAACCGAGCAAGCGGGCGTATACCCCTACCCCGCAGGAGGTTGTCGATTTATACAAACAGATGCTCTTTATTCGTCGCTTTGAGGAACACTGCGACAAAGCATACCGCCAAGACAAAATCGGCGGTTATTTGCACTTATACATCGGGCAGGAGGCGTTAGCGCTCGGCTTCATTCATCACTTGCGCCCCGAAGACCGCGTGCTGGGACACTATCGTGACCATGCCTATGTGCTGGCGCTGGGCAGCGACCCCAACGCGGTGATGGCGGAACTTTACGGCAAGGTCACAGGTCTGTGCCGGGGCAAGGGCGGCTCGATGCACTTGTATGACAAGGCAAAGAACTTTCTGGGCGGCTATGGCATCGTGGGCGACGTAACAGGCATCGGCACGGGCGTCGCGTTCGCACAGAAGTATCTGGAAACGGGTGGGGTCACGCTCTGCTTGTTTGGCGACGGCGCAATGAACGCAGGACTGCTCCACGAATCGCTCAACATGGCGGGGCTGTGGAAACTGCCCGTGATTTACATCGTGGAGAACAATAAGTATGCGATGGGCACTCCTGTCGAACTCCACTCGGCGGTTCCCAACCTCGCACAACGCGCCAGCGTGTACGGCTTCCCCACCAAGCAGATCGACGGTATGGACTTATTCAATGTGCTGGACGAGGCGAAGGCTATAATCGACCACGTGCGCGAGAAGCAAGAGCCGTACTTCGTGGAGGCGATTGTGTATCGGTTCGTGGGACACGGCGCCGCGGACATTACCGACCCCGGCTCGTATCGCACGCGCGAAGAGGTAGAAGAGTGGCGCAAACGCGACCCCTTAATCAACCTCCAGAATTATCTGCTGACGCACGCGCTGGCGACGGAAGCCGACCTGAAACTCTGGGACGAGCAGGCGCGAGCGCGCGTAGCGGAAGCCGCGAAATTCGCCGACGAAAGCCCCGACCCCGACCCCAGCGAGCTGTATCAGCACGTGCTGGTGGAGTAAAAGCGCGGCAATCAGCAGGAATCTTCGGCGGGGGCAGGAATCTCCCGTTCTCCCCGAATCATAGTCGCAACTGGGGCGCAAAAACACGGAGGTTGATAGATGCGTTACCAACTGAAAGATATGCCGCTTTCGACTGCGCTGCTCGTGGTCGTCACGCTGTTTGTGCTGGCGGGCAGTGTCCACCACGTGGCGTATACCTTTAGTACTCTGGAGGGCGGAAATCTACTCTGGGGTTATGTGCAGGCGTTAGGGATTGATTTGGGCATTCTGGGCTTGGCATATGGCATCCAGCTACGCAAGCGACAGGGACGCTCCACACTGCCGCTATGGAGTGTGCTGATTCTGGTGACTTTCATCAGCGCGTATGCGAACTACCTGTACGGGATTATGCACCAGCAGCCACTGGAGACAGCAAGCGCATTTGACCAGATGGTGGTCTTCCTGCGCCCGTTCCTGCTGTCCGTGACGCTCCCAATTATCATGTTCGCGTTAATTGAGATTATCGGTGAGGACCGGAACTACGCGCTCAAGATGCAGTCGCAGGAGCCTGCGCCGTCCCAGCAGGCGCAGGAAGCAGCGCCGACTGCAGCCACGCAATCGGAAGCGGAACCCGTATACGTGGTCGCGCAGGTAGCGGAACGCAGTGGCAACGTTCAAGCCAAGGAAGCCACGATGGAGCAGTTGCTGTGGCTGCTTTACGAGAACCCGATGCTTTCGCGCACGAAACTCGCGGAGCGGCTGGGCTGTTCGCGCCAGACGGTTTATAACTACCTGCAGGAGCTGGAGTCGCGGGGCTACATCCGACGCGCGGGCAATGGCTACGAAACGGTCGTGACCCCACTGCCTCGCAACGGCGCAAGCAACGGCACCCGCAGATATGCCAGTTTTCGCGAACCGCGCGATTCGACTTGACAAGCGCGT
>JAOAFW010000003.1 GCA_026416065.1 Fimbriimonadales bacterium | reverse complement strand
GGAATGGTAGCGGCGGGCGGACTCGAACCGCCGACCTACCGGGTATGAACCGGTTGCTCTGACCAACTGAGCTACGCCGCCCCCTAAAACACTGGTGCGGACGGGGAGACTCGAACTCCCACACGCTTTCGCGCACTAGAACCTGAATCTAGCGTGTCTACCAATTCCACCACGTCCGCACGGGGTATTAATATACCCCAAAAGCGGGGGGATGTGTCAAGGGGGGCGTGCCAAGCTCGAGTGCATAGATTGGTATAATTCAGTTATGCGCATCATTTCGCTGCTGCCCAGCGCAACGGAGATTGTGTATGCGCTGGGGCTGGGGGAACACTTGGTCGCCCGCAGCCACGAGTGTGACTACCCGCCCGAAGCCGAGACGATTCCCATCATCACCTACAGCTTGATACCCCCCGATTTGCCCAGCAACGAGATTGACCGAATGGTCTCGGAAACGCTGGCGACATACAACACCCTCTACGGGCTGAACTTGGATCTGCTACAGGTGTTGGAACCTGATGTATTAATCACGCAGGCACTTTGCGATGTGTGCGCCGTGTCGTTCAACTCGGTGAAGGAGGCGGTCGCAACCCTTAGCCCACGCCCGCGCGTGTTGAATCTGGCGTCGAAGCCGCTACAGGGTGTGGCAGACACTTTTCAAATGGTCGCTGACGCCGCAGGCGTTCCCGAACGCGGGCGCGAACTGGTTGAGCGGTTCCAAGAGCGAACCAATCGTGTGCGCCAGCATATGCAAAATCGCTCTCCCGTGCGCGTCACTTTTCTTGAGTGGATTGACCCACCCTTCGCCTGTGGGCACTGGACGCCCGAACTGGTGCAGATCGCAGGCGGTATCGACGGGCACGGCAAAGCAGGGCAACCCTCGCGTCGCTTGGAATGGCACGAAGTGCTGGACTGGCAACCTGAAGCGATTGTGATTGCCTGCTGCGGATTCACAGAGGAACGCACCCTTCAGGATATGCCCCACTTAGAGCAGGCACCTGGCTGGAACGAATTGCCCGCCGTGCGCAACGGAGCGATTTTTGTGGCAGATGGCAACGCCTACTTCAGCCGACCCGGTCCCCGGCTTGCCGACTCGCTGGAGTGGCTGGCAGAACGATTAAGTCAGTGTAACGCCGAAGTCATCTCGCGCGTCCAACAATAGCCACAAGAATAAGGTAAACTACCTAAGAGGAGGCAACGATGCGCCATTTCTTATTAGTTGGGGCTTTGATATTCAGCTTGAGTTTCGCTGATGACGGTCTGGGCGGACTGGTGCGCAAGACAGAGGGCAAGAAGGGCGACAACAAGCCTGCACCGTCGCGTCAGTCGGATGACAAGTCCAGCCCATCCCGTAGCGACGATAAGGGCAACAAGCCGCGTCCCAGTGAAAACAAGGGTCAAGATAATCCGCAACAACCTGCAAACGCCCCCTCGAAACAGTCGGACGACAACCCGCTCCGCAAAAAGCCACGTAGCACCGCGTCGGATACGAACCCATCTAACAGACCGCAGTCGCGCGACGACTCGGGGCGCGTTCCACAGGAAGGGCGGCGCGTTCCGCTGGAGGGACGCCCTGTGCCGTTCGAGTCGCGCCCTGTGCTGACCCCACCCCAGCAGCCCGCGCAGATTCAGAACCGCCCCGTGCCACTTGAGAACACCACTTTACCTGCGCTGGTGCGTCAGACCGAAGGCTTGAACCCCTACCGCTGGCGCGATCGCTATGTGCTGGTTCCCATCGATCCGGGCTACTCCTACGGTGGCTTCTATGTGGACTACCGACTGGGCAACTTCCGTTTTGGCTACCGGTATTACTACATTTATCCAGAGCCCTACCGCGTGGTCTACGCGCCATACTGGTACTACGACCCGTGCCCGCCGTTCGTAGTGGTTTATCGCGTGGTCTACATGCCGCGCCCCCACACGATTCTGGTAGAGGTGCCGATTTATGTGGAATCGCCGTATTATCTGGAGCGTCGCCCACCCGACGAACGCCAGCAACTACTGAGTGACCTGCGTGCGGCGTGGATGCTGCGTGATCCCAGTTTTATCGAACGCCACATCCGCCCAAACAGCTATGTTGCCATCTACCTGGACGGGCAGTACGCCTACTCACTGCAGGCGCAGGACTACATCGAGATGACTCGGGACGCCATCCGCGCTGTGAAAACCGAACAAATCCGCTTTGACCGAATCACAAAGCGCGGCGAGACCCAGATTGTCGTGCGCGGCGAGCACCAATACATCGACGAGGCCACCGGTGTACGGCGCGTGGTGTATATCTCCTACACCTTTGAGCAGGTGGAGGGACGCTGGTACCTGATAGAAGCAGGCTCCTCTGCGAGCAGGTTGTGAAAGTAAATCCCCCCTCTCCCGCGCGCGGGAGAGGGGGAAGGGGGTGAGGGCTTATTCCTGACTGCCGAAGCCGAACAGCACCGTCAGCAGGTCTGCGTCGTCAATCACGCCGTCGCCGTTCACATCACCGAAGGTCATCGTTGCAGTAGCAGTCGTCGGGTTGCACACGTTCGTGCTCCAGCCGCCTGCTGGGCGGTTGTAGGTCACCTTCAGCCCGTTATCCCATCGGCGCACAGTGATAGAGGCAATAGCACTCGATACTGGCAGGCTGAAGCGACCATTCTCGTCAAGGTAGGTGGTGAAGCGTGAAGTGAAAGGTGTGCCACTATCGTTCACCACTTCCACATCGACAAGGTTACGACGCAGTGCTTCCTCAATACCCTCGTCGGGATCGCCCTGTGGATCGTCATCGAACTCAAACGTCAGCGGGTCGCTGGGCTTCGCACGATCAGCAAGTGCATTCATGTCAACCGTGCCCACAAAGTTGTGCTTGCCACGAATCGCCATATAGAACGAACCTTGAGGCAGCCCAGTGAAAACAGAACCTCCTGTGACTGCCGTGAACGCAGTCGGCGGGGTTGCGGCGCGGAAGTAGCCACGTCCCGGCAACATTGAGACATTACCGGGAGTGCCATTAGCGACAAGTAGCCCCACATTAGCCAGATTGATGGTGGACTGTAAGGAGTCAGGCGTCAACGCCACCCAGAACGCTTTCGGCAACAGCAGGTTCTGTGCCGGGACAGTGATTAAATAAATAGCGAATCCGGGCGGATTCTGTACGGGAGGAATAGTTAGATTCAGTGTCACATTCGCCGTTGAAGCGCCAGCTGCGTTACCGAACAGACCGTTCCAAGGATGGATGTCAAGGCGCAACGCGAGATTGCCCCCAAAAGCATCAGTGGTAATCAGAGCAAAGGTAATTTCCGTTGCGCATGCTACAGACGTCGTCCCGTAGCCCGTGCCGGGATCCGGCGCGCCGCCCAGCAGTACCACATCGTCTCCGAGCGTGCGACCCCCTGCAAAGGAGGAGAAACTGAAGCCATAGGCTCCCGCATCGTTCCAGCGGGCGAACATCGTCTGCAGATAGATATACGGATCGGAAGCACCTGCAGGCTGGAAGTCGCCACGCAGGTCGATACGGCGGATTTCAGGCATCTGAGTCGAGTAGACGGTTCGGACATCGACCTCCGTTAGTCCCGCGCTCGGAACAGACCTCTGCGCTGCTGCAACGCCTACCAACGCCGTCGTCGTTAGCGCTACCGCGCCGAGTAAAGTAAAGCCTTTCATAGAGACCTCCTGTAGAAATGGATTTGCTTGCCTTACAAAGCAAGCAGTGCAATTATACATTATTTTTCGCCCCGTGTCAAGGGGCGAGCGCGCTGCTCGAGAAAATACCGGAGGATTTACTGGGTTGTGCCATTACCCTACCTGCGAAGTTCGTCCTGCGGGCTAAGCGATTGTATAAGAAAACAGGACCCTATTGGCTCAGGG
>JAOAFW010000286.1 GCA_026416065.1 Fimbriimonadales bacterium | reverse complement strand
CGCCCACTCCACGCTCTGGATTACGTCGTCGGGCGCGTGGATGCGATCCATCCGCTGCAGTTCGTCGGCGTGGAACGACTGCACGCCAAAACTGAGCCGGTTGAAACCGGCTTGGCGCATCGTGCGAAGTTGCTCTGGCGTTACGCTGCCCGGATTCGCCTCGCAGGTGATTTCGGCGTCAGGCGCGATTGCGAACTGGCGCGCCAGATGTTCCAGAATGCCTGCAAGCGCGTCGCCTGATAGGTAGGTTGACGTGCCCCCGCCGGAAAACACTGGGTCGAACCGGTCTCCCGCGTAGGGCGACTGTGCGATTTCGGCGTGCAACGCATGAACGAACGGCTCCACCAGCGCGTCCATCCCCGCGTAGCTATTGAAATCGCAAT
This sequence comes from Fimbriimonadales bacterium, assembly GCA_026416065.1. Lineage (GTDB taxonomy): Bacteria > Armatimonadota > Fimbriimonadia > Fimbriimonadales > GBS-DC > GBS-DC. The sequence goes on along the minus strand of JAOAFW010000286.1, from coordinate 2,910 downwards.
ACCCGCACTTGCGGTGGCAGAACGGAATGTGGATATAGATGCCTTGCATGGGCTATGTAAGTAGGATACCTGTTCACAAATCAAGTTGGTCGAGGTCGAGAATCTTGCGTGGAAGATTCAGCCCTGCCTGAAACAGGCGTCGCGCTTGGGGGGAGGTCCGCTGAATGTGGCAGCCATTGGTTGCAAGCCAGTGATAGGCGTTGCGTTGTGGCGTTAGTCTGTTTAGATCGAGGGCATGTTGCTGAAGCCAAGATCTCAACCAGCGTAGCTTTGCAAGTACCTCATCCACTTTATTGGTGTCGGCAGGATGAAATTCCACCCAGATTGCTGCAACGGTTTCCCCTTGCTGAACGCCGATTCCATAATCCCAGCGTGGCTGCTCAGGGTATTCGTTTTGCAGGGTCTTATCCAAAGCAATACTCCCAAGCAGTTGAGAATCGGATGCGCGAATTCGCCCGCTGTAGAGACTGTCGACCGCTTGTAGACCAGGATGGTAGGCGTTCTCGCCGAGTGAGGGTGTCCAAATCACCGCCTCTCGGAATGGGTTCCCCGATTCAGGATGCTTTCTTACCCTCATATCGGTTGACCACTTTAGCGACTACTTCGCCAATCCTACCTGAAAATTCGGTTAAGCCGCCCCAGCCGCTCTCCACCATGTTTGCCGACGCAGGATCGAGGCGAGATATATCAATCGCTTTTTGTCCCTGCTGGAAGTAGTAGACGCGAGGTTGTATCTTGAGCGCATGCTCCGCAAGCGGCTTCATTTCCGTGCCCAGATCGAACATTTCCAGAATATCTGTGGAAGAGGCGTTATGCCGCTGCAGGGTTTGAATTCCCCATACAACGTCCAGTACGAGTGGCGAGTGCGTGGTCATGCATACCCGATAGCCTCGTCGAAGCAGTTCAAGAACAACCCCCATCACATCCATAATTGCGCGTGCGTGAAGCCCCATTTCTGGTTCCTCGATAATCACCCACTCGACGCCTTTCCTGCGCGATACCTTTCCTGCGGGCAATAGCAAGTAAAACCCTAACAACAGGGGCACGAACTCTCGCTGTCCTGCGGACCAGACTAAGTAGGGCAGATCGCGTCCTGAATTGCTGACCAACACAAAGCGTTTCTGAAACTGATGCTCTTTTAAGTGTAGTTCCAGTCCCGCGAAGATAGATTGCTGCAGACGAACGCGCAGCGACTCGCGCAGACGCCCTTCCACAGGGAAAAACTTTTGTTTGAGAGCGAACTCGGTCTGGGTCATCTGGTGGATTTTGTCGCTGAATTCGCGCAGTACGAAGGGGTCGCCCGCGCGAAAATCCACAAAGCGCAGAGGCAAGCCATCCCGAATGCTCATTACTCGCTGGGCAGGAATGTACAGGATATGTTCGGTTTTGTCACGGCGTTTGGAAGCGCCTCGGAGAACCTCCGGAAGCTTTACCGTATCTCCGTTCAGGGCAAAGCGGGTGTGTTCTTCCTTGTATGCGCCGCCTATACCCTCGCCTAAGTAGAGGTCAAGTAAGGTTGATGGGTCTGTCGCCCACACCAGCCCCGCTTGCTTGAATCGCTCGTAAATACCTCCCAAGTCGGTCAGGAATTTGTAGGTTTGCAGGAACAGGCTCTTCCCCGTAGCTTGAGGTCCTACCAGCACGGTCAGGTCGCCAAATTCAACCTCCGCTTCGCTAATCGGACCGAAGTTCTCGATTTTAAGGCGTGCTGCGGGTTTGGGCATAGATGTATTATACCGTTTACAGATCCCACTCCAGCGGGATTCCTTGCTTCCGCAACAGCCCCTGATACGCTTCCAGCAGTGCAGGGTTCTCGTAAACCTGATGGGGTTCCGCGCCGCGTAGCACACAGAACGCCGCGAGTAGCCCCGCCGACTCGCCGATGTTCCACTCCACGGGGTGCAGGCGATAGCAGCCGTTCGTGATGTGCGTCGTGCCGATGTTCTTGCAAGCGGGGAGCAGGTTGCGCATCCGCACGGGTATCAGCGCGCCCAGCGGAATCTGGAACGGCAGGGTTTCGATATCGATATAGTTGTCGCCCCCTGTGCTGGGGTGCAGGTCGATGCGGTAGTGTCCCACACCTGCGCTATCGGGGAAGCGTTCTGCGAGCGTTTCGCCCGGTCGGCACGCCGCGCTCACATGCTGTTCAACGACAGTGAACCGCGCCTTGATGCGCCGCGACTCGCGTACATAGACGCACTGTGCCATTTTATGGTAGGGACTGTCGTCCGTGCCCGTGATGTCAGGGCGCAGGTGCAAGCCAGGATAGCCCACACCGCCATCAGGGCGCGGCGCTTCCGTCTGCAGCCAGTAGAGCAGGCATTCGGAGAGTTCCTGAGCGGCGAATTTATGTGAGGTCGTCGCGCTCGGAATCTCGCGATTGGTAAAACCATAGGCGGAAGGAACCGCGTTCGGGTCAGGCGAGCGGTACTGATGCGGGTCTTCCGGCTCCTCGCCAACGGGCGGGTAGAGCGGTCCCAGAAAGTAGTCGTTTTGGGGCCAGTTGACTATCGTCACGGCACGGGGCGCGTGTTCGGAAGGATAGAGGCTGGGGTCAACCACCTGCCGATAGCGGAACATCGCGGGCGTTCCGTCCTCGCCAAACAGGCTCAGGCGTCGGGGTTCGAGCGTGATAGGGTTCACATCCACCCAGCTCAGGAACGGCGCGTGCCAAAAGGGAGGCTGAAACGCTTTCCAGAAGTCGTAGCCGTCGGGTTTGCGCCCCACATAATTGCTCTCAGGGTCATAGCCCATCGCGAAGCACCAGGTGAACGCCTGCATGTTGGCGGGTTGGGGTTCGGGCTTAGCGTGCGGTTCGCCTGTTTCCCAGTGCGACTCTGCGCCCGTGACATATTCCATTTTCGCCATCGGCAGCAGTTCGCCGGTTTCGGTAGCGTCTAGGATATACTT
>JAOAFW010000276.1 GCA_026416065.1 Fimbriimonadales bacterium | reverse complement strand
CTGAGGTCGTTCAGCACCCACTGAGGCAAGTGCTCCAAGGGGGCGCACGCCACATCGTCGCGCGAACAGACACCGGTCAACACCAACGCACACGGGATGTGCAGCAAGTTCGCCAGTGCAATATCCGTGTCGAGGCGGTCTCCGACCAACAGGGTGCGTTCGGGCAGGATGATACCGCGCTCGATAAACGGCTGTAAAATCTGGGGGTTGGGCTTACCAATCACGCGGGGTTTCTGGTTCGTGGCGGCGGCGATAGCAGCGACCATCGCGCCCGCGCCGGGTAGCAAACGATCTTCGGCAGGATAGGTTCCGTCGGTGTTCGTGGCGATGAAGCGCGCACCGTGCAGGATCGCGTGTTGCGCCTGCGCCAGTCGCTCGTAGCTGAACGCCCGGTCAATCCCCACCACCACCGCGGCGGGGATCTCAGGCTCGATGCTCTCCATGACCTCGAACCCCGCAGCACAGAGTTCCTGCCTCAGTCCCGGCTCGCCTACGACATACAGTTTCGCTCCGGGATCCAGTGCGCGTTGTAGATAGAGCGCCGTCGCCCACGCGGAGGTGATAAACTGTTCGGGTCGGGCGTCTACGCCCATCGCCCGCAGTCGCTCGGCGTACTGCTGGCGCGTTGCCCCTGAGTTATTGGTAAGGAAGTACACCTGCCGCCCCGACTCAAGCAGCAGGTTGAGTACCTCTACCGCGTGTGGCAGAGCACGTTTGCCCCGATAGACCACGCCATCCAGATCGAATACGAACGTATCGAACCGGTTGGCAAGTCCCGGCAACTCCTCTCGCACGCGCTCAGGCATCTCTAATACTTGCGCTCCGTTATGAATCGCGCGACCTCCTCTAAAGTCCGGCGTATGGGCGAGGCGGGCACCTGGTTCACTCGCTCCAGCGCGCTCTGCCGATACTGCTCGGCGACCGCCTCTGCGTACTTTAGACTGCCCGTGAGCCGAATTTGTTCTCGCCAATAGCGGAACTGCTCCTCGCTGAGGTCGGTCCCGAACTCCGCCTGCAGTCGGTCACGCTCGTCGGGTGCAGCGGAATGGTAATAATGCAGCAGGGGTAGCGTGGCGAACCCCTCGCGGAAGTCGGTACCGTTGGGTTTGCCCGTGACGCGCGGATCGCCTACATAATCCAGCAGGTCGTCGATAATCTGGAAGGCGATGCCCAAATCGCGCCCGAACTGCTCCAGCGTGTCCAGTGTCGCCTCATCCGCGTCTACCAGATAGCCCCCGATGCGGCAGCAGCCTGCGAGGAACTCGGCGGTTTTGCGACGGACGATGTCCAGATACTGTGCTTCGGTAATCTCCAGCCGATGGCGCAGGAACACCTCCGCGACCTCGCCTTCGCTCATGTCGGTGGTGATTTGCGCGACTTTCTGGATGATGCGCAGGTCGCCGTCCAGCGCCAGGGCGCGCATCGCCCGTGCCAGAATGAAGTCGCCTGACAACACGGTAGCGAGGTTGCCATAGAGCGCGTTGGCGGTGGGCTTGCCTCGCCGCGTGAAGGTCTGATCGATGACATCGTCGTGAATCAGCGTTGCCATATGGATCATCTCCATACAGCCCGCGATTATGGCGAGGCGTTCGCGCCCTGCCAGTCCGTTGCGGTAGAGCATTCCGAACCGCGACGGCTCGGATGCGTGGGCGCAGAGTATCACCATCGCAGGGCGCAGGCGTTTACCTCCTGCGGACAGAAGGTGGCGCGTGAGGTCGCTGAACTGCGGAATAGCCGTCTCCGCTTGCGCTTCCAGAAACGCCTCCACCGCCTGCATCTCCGGCAGGATCGGTGCAAGCATCTCTGGAACCGCCAGCGTCTGTTTTGTGATTTGCACTGGGGTCATGGTTTAACCCCCGTATGAACGCACACAACGCCGAAGGTGAGGTCGCGATAGCAGACATTCGCGAACCCTGCCTCTTGCATATATTCGGCAATTGTGGCTCGGTCTTCATAGTGTTGAATCGACATCGGAAGATACAGGTAAGCATCGGCTTGGCTGAGACGCTTACCAATGCGCGGCAAAAGGTGCAGCGCGTAGAAGTCGTACAGCCAGGTCATCGGCGGGCGTTGCGGGCGTGTGAGTTCGAGAACGGCAACCTTGCCGCCCGGCTTCAGCACGCGATAGATTTCACGGAACGCCGCGCGCTTGTCAATCAGGTTGCGCAATCCGAACGCCATCGTCGCCGCGTCGAACTGCGACTCGGCAAACGGCAACCCCAGCGCGTCGGCATGAAGCCACACGGTGTGGTTCAGCCCGCGCTTATGCGCCTTCGTGCGCCCCATGCGCAGCATCGGTTCGCAGAAGTCGAGCGCGACTACCTCGCCCGCAGGTCCCAGATGACGCGCGAGCTCGATAGCTAAGTCGCCTGTGCCGGTGCATAAATCCAACACGCGCGAGTCGGGCACGAGGCGCAAGGTGCGCACCACCTGATGCCGCCAGTAATGATGGAGCTGGAAGCTCAAGATGGAGTTCAGCAGGTCGTAGCGCGGCGCGACACGGCTGAACATCTCGCGCACGTAACGGCGGCGCACCGAATCCTGACGCGCCCAAACAGGCGGCTCCGTCTGCCGATTTGTGCAGGTGTTCACACTTAGGAAGAGTATACCTGATGGTAAGCGCCTTCAGAGAATGTACCGGCTCAAGTCCACATCCTTCACCACATCGGCAAGCTTTTCCTGCACATAAGCGCGGTCGATCACGATGCGCTTGCCCGCGTAGTCGGGCGCGTCGAACGACAGGTCTTCCATCAGGCGTTCCATCACGGTATGTAAGCGGCGTGCGCCGATGTTCTCGGTACGGGCGTTCACCTCGCCTGCAATCCGCGCGATCTCATCGATGGCGTCTTCGGTGAACTCCAGTTGCACGCCCTCAGTTGCCATCAGTTGCTGATACTGCTTGGTGAGCGCATTTTTCGGCTCGGTGAGGATGCGACGGAAGTCCTGTGCGTCCAGCGATTCCAGCTCCACACGGATAGGCAACCGCCCCTGCAGCTCGGGAATCAAATCGGACGGCTTCGCCGTGTGGAACGCGCCCGCCGCAATAAAGAGGATATGGTCAGTGCGCACGGGACCGAACTTCGTGGCGACGGTGGAGCCCTCGATAATCGGCAGTAGGTCGCGCTGCACACCCTCGCGGCTCACATCGGGTCCGACAGTGCGCCCCGAACCCGCGATTTTGTCGATTTCGTCCAGAAAAATGATGCCCGTCTGCTCTACACGTTGCACGGCTTCGCGAATCACAGCGGAGCGGTCGACCATCTTTCGCGCTTCCTGCTGTGTGAAAATCTCTTTCGCTTCGGCGATGGTTACCACGCGCTTGCTACGGCTGCGCGGCCCGAAGGGGGGCAGCAGGTCGGTATCCAGCCCCATCTCCTCGATACCTTGCGGCGAGAACACCTGCACGAACGGTGTGAGGTTCTCCTCTACCTCAATCTCGATGTTTTCCTGATCGAGTACGCCTGATTTGAGCTGTTCCATCACTTGGCGTCGGCGAGCGCGGCGGTCGACCTTCTCACCAGGAGTCTCTGGTTCGGCAGGCGCCTCTTCCTCCTCTTCTTCGAACTGGTTCAGCATCTGAATAATCATCTCGAAGGGGGATGTATCGCGTCGTCGCGCGCGTTTGGGGCGCTCCGCGTCAAGTAGTAGAGTGACTATTTTCTCATAAGCACGGCGCTCGGCTTTTGGACGTACCTCTTCCATCTTCTCTTGCTCTACCATCCGCGCCGCGATATTCGTCAAGTCGCGCACCATCGAGTCCACGTCCCGCCCGACGTAGCCCACCTCGGTAAACTTTGTGGCTTCCACCTTAACGAACGGCGCACGCACCAGCATCGCCAGTCGCCGCGCAATTTCCGTCTTGCCGACGCCCGTGGGACCAATCATCAAGATGTTTTTGGGAAGAATTTCGTCGCGCAGTTCCGGGGAGAGTTGCTGTCTCCGATAACGGTTGCGCAAGGCAATCGCAACAGCGCGCTTGGCTTTCGCCTGCCCAACGATGTATTTGTCCAGCTCTGCCACAATCTGGCGCGGCGTGAGCGACTCGATCGGGAGAACAGTCTCGGTTTTCACAACTTAAGTGTACCCTGCAGTATCGGGGAGTCATCTGGTGGGCCGTGCAGGACTCGAACCTGCGACCCGCTGATTAAGAGTCAGCTGCTCTACCAACTGAGCTAACGGCCCATTCGCTGGGGGGACCGATGGGACTCGAACCCACGACCTCCTGAGCCACAGTCAGGCGCTCTAACCGACTGAGCTACGATCCCCACAAACACAGCCAATTATACCCACTTTCCAAGAAGGAATGCAAGGGATACGCAGGAGTCTATCTACTTACAGCGAAATCCGTACCTGAGGTGGCATGGCGATGGAGCGAATCACACGGCGAACCTTTCTGGAGCAGTCTGGTCGGGCAATCGTGGGCGCAGCGGCAGGACTGACCGTGCTGCGCAGCTGGAGCCATAGCCCGAACGATGCTATCGGTGTCGCGATTATCGGGCTGAATGGACAGGGCAAAACCCATATGCGCAACTTTAGCGAAATCGAAGGCGTGCGCATCGTTGCCCTGTGCGATGTGGACGAGCGCGTGTTGCAACAGTCCGGCGCAATGGTGGAGCAGCGCGCTGGCTATCGTCCCAAACTCTCCCCCGCCCTGCGCCAGCTGCTGGAAGATAAGGAAGTGGACGCCGTCTCGACCGCCACACCGAACCACTGGCACGCGCTGCTTACCATCTGGGCGTGTCAGGCAGGCAAAGATGTCTATGTGGAGAAACCCGCTTGCTGGGGCTTCCACGAAGGCGAAAAGATGGTGGAAGCCGCTCGCAAGTATAACCGCATCGTGCAGGTGGGGCATCAGACCCGTTCTGACGCCGTGACCCGTCTCGCCGTGCAACGCGCCCGGGCAGGCGAGATTGGCAAGATTTATATGTCGCGTGGGCTGTGCTACAAGCCGCGCGGTCCCATCGGCATCCGACAGGATACCGCCTGTCTCTTATACACATCT
>JAOAFW010000215.1 GCA_026416065.1 Fimbriimonadales bacterium | reverse complement strand
CGGCAGCGTCAGATGTGTATAAGAGACAGGTGGTAAAAGACTCAGCGACGGGGCGTTCCGTGCGGGTGGCGGTTTTGACGGTTTCCTGCGGATCGGCAAAAAGCCATTCCGCCGTTTCCGAGGTGCGTTGCGCCAGACCTGCTACCACACATCCGAGAACGCATGTCACAAGCAAACATACACGAATGAGCATTCTTATCACCTCACTACAAGGTGTTGTTGTACTTCCCGGAGAACGCGGCGTACCTCTCTGAGGTCGAACGGCTTCGCAAGCAGGGCGAACGCCTCCGCGCCGACCTCGCTCTCCGTGAAATAGTCAGGGTAACTGTCCATCACCACGATAGGAATGTATCTGTCTTTCTGGCGTACGGCACGAACAAGGTCGATGCCGTTCAGACGGGGCATGTGAACATCGGTGAAAATCAGGTCATAGCGCCGCGTGGCGAGACACTGCAACGCTTCTGCCCCGTTCGACGCGGTGTCGGCGTTATGTCCCTCGTACTCCAGTGCCTGCAACAGGAGGAGTTGCACCATCGGCTCGTCATCCACCACCAGAATATACATTCCACAGGGATTATCGGCACGCGCCACTGGAAATTACAGGTTGAGACTGCCTTGTAAAATTACTGCGCTCCAGTCACGACTCGGGTTATAATAGACTCAGCGGCTAAACACCGCTGAAAGGAGCCGCCAATGAAACGTTGGGGGTTTCTACTGGGGATTTCAACGCTGTTAATCGGCGCAGAGGCACAAACGACACTTTATTCGACCAGTTTCGAGAACCCGCCTTTTGTTGCAGGGCAACCCATCATCGGACGCGACGGCTGGGTGGCAGGTGCGTCGTCGGGCGACAGCCACAACGTGAGTAATCTGCAGGCTCGAACAGGCGCACAAAGCCTCGTATGGAACAACACGGGCAGTTTTCAATCCTACTATTCTGTAAGACGTACTTTCAACTGGCGACCTTCTGACCCTGATAAGTTAGTGATAAGCGTGTATCTGTATATCCCAAACTCGAACAGCGCGGATCGGCTTTATGGTGTCTATCTTGCGGACACAGACTCCGCAGGGCTGGGCAGCACGATTTTAGGTGTGACGCTGGGCGGGGACGGCAGACTGCGTGCGGGCACCACATGGAGCGCGACCTACAGTGGGGATGGCTTTGCGCAGGCTACCGCAGGCACTTACACGAATCGTTGGCTGCGTGTGGAGCTATCGATTGATCGTGGTACGGATAAAGGAGCGGTCAAAATCTCAGGCTTCAGTAACGGCGCGGAATATATGGCAAGCTTCGCCGTCTCCGCATCCCCTGTGGCGCTGCATTTAGGCACAGACTATGTGAGCAGTTTCAACCCCGTGGGCACGGGCTACTTTGACGACCTGAGCATTCGCACGGAGGCGGGCGCACCATTCGTCGGCTGGGACGAGCAGACGAACGGCGGTGGTGACGCTGGCGACCGGATCGAGACTGCCCAGAGCACGAGCGGCACTCCCATTCCCCGTATTCGCGGACGCATAGAAGGCGACAACGATGTGGACATTTACGCAATCTATATCGAGTCCCCGCAGAATTTCAGCGCGTCCACAGTGGGCGGCTCCACGCTGGACACCGCACTGTGGCTGTTCGCATCTGACGCTAAGGGCGTACTGTACAACGACGACAACCCGGACTCTCAAACGGGCACGCAGTCGCGGATTGACAATCGTGGCGGGCAGATTACGCAGCCGGGCGTCTACTATTTGGCAGTCAGCCTCTACCCGCGCCGCGCCGTCGGCTGCGACGACGGCGTCATCTGGTCTACTAATACTGCGCTGCTGCGCCAGATTCGCTCGCCTGACGGCACGGAGCCGAATTCGCGCCTTGCCGAATGGATAAATGGCACCACATCAACGGGACGCTATGTAATCGAGCTCAGTGGCGTGCGCGGTGCAACTACAGGTGACCCCGCCGATTGCCCACCGCCGACTCCTTGGGTCGAGCAGTTCTACGGGGGTGGTGATGCGGGCGAATTGCCCACCACCGCACAAATTGTAGCGCTACCCAACCAGACGCCGTGCCAGACGCCTTTAACGCGCATCAAGGGCACCCATCAGCGCGATGACGCCGACATATATGTCATCTACATTCAAGACCCAGCCAGATTCGTTGCCACGACCGTCGGGAATGTTGACTGGGACACGCAGCTATGGCTGTTGGACTGCAACGGCAGGGGTGTCGTGCACAACGACGATGCCGTGGGCACTTTCGCAGCGCAGTCGCGCCTCGACAATTCCACAGGTTGCATCACATCGCCAGGCGTCTATCTGCTGGGAATCAGTCGCTATGGACGCGACCCCGTCGATACACAGGGACGTCTGCTCTGGAACGATACGCCGTTCCGTGCGGTGCGGTGCCCCGACGGACCGGGCGCGGCGAACCCCATCGCTGGCTGGAGCGGGTCGAATGAGGGTGCAGGAACCTACATCATCAGTTTACAGGGCGCATTCTTCGTAACCCGTCAGGGCTGTGCGGGAACCTGCCCCGGCGCTTGTGAGGGCGACTCGAATCGCGATGGGCGCGTGGACGACGCAGATCTGCTGGTTGTATTGTTCAATTTCGGCTGCACAGGTTTTGGATGTCAGGGCGATGTCGACAACAACGGCATCGTGGATGATGCCGACTTGCTCACTGTGTTGTTCAACTTCGGCTGTGGGGCTTAGCGAATAGGAAACTCTTCTATCTCCATGGGATAAGCGCGCACAGAGGCGTCCCCGTCGCGGTCAGATTGGCTGACAACGGGGACGCACCCCGATCCGAATCTGTCACACAGCGTCCTCTACTCCCCCGCCAGCCCCAGTATTGTCCACCCTGCAACGGTATCGTAAGCGACGAAGTAAACCGCGCGAACGGGTTTTTCTGGATGCGGGTTGTTCCAGCTCAACAACCGCGCCGTCGCCTGTTCGCCATCTAAAGTTCGGACGCGCCACAGGGGGAACCCCTCCAGAGCATACATGCGGTCGTTCCACGCACGGATGTGACGCCCGTAGAAGACGGGCTGCTCCGCTCGGGTGTCATCTGTGTATTCCAAAATGATGCGCCCAACCTCATTGCCCACCTCCGTTTGCCAGCCCGTGGTATGCAGCAAGTACAGAGTTCGCACAGGGCGGTCAAGCGGCAGGCGCACCCGCTGCGGAAACGAACCCGGCGCGAGGTAGCTGGCAAGCATCAACCCCCGAGCACCACGGAGCAGGAATCGATGTCCGCTGAAACGTGCCGCGCCCGACGGCAATTGCGCAAATACGGTGCTCAGTTGGGTGAGGTCGTAATTATACACGGCTGTTAAGTCCATCACAAAACCTGCCCGCTCCTGCAACGCAACAGGGGCACGGTAATAGCGCTCCACGAATAGGCGTTCAAAATCGTAAGGCAACTCCTCTGGCATTGGGAGGTCGGTATCCCAGGCATACGCTCCCGCGATGAGATATGCAACGAACTGGCGCAGTTCCACCCCTTGTAGTGTGCGCTCGTTGAGGCTATAGCCCGCCCATGTGCTTTGCAACAGTCCCGCGATGCGTCGCTGGCGTGCGGCTTTCGCAAAAGTGGCGACATTGCGTGGGTCGTACCATGCCGTCGCGATGATCTCGCTGAACCCCGCGCCCTGTAAAACAGGCAGGCTAATATACCTCTCAGGTTCGGTTGGCGTGTAGTGCCAGTCGCAGATAAAGAGATCCTTGAGCTTGCTCAGCCGTTCACGAGCGAACTTCGCCTCTTCGGGGCTTTTGGCATGTGCGCCGCCGTCGTTCGCTTCCCCCCGCGCCAACAACACATCGCCCCACATCAAAACCTTCTCGACGCCCCGTCGCTTCATCTCGGCGTAGAGCCACTCAGCGTGTTCCACGAACAGCTCTGCCACACTTGCGTCCTTGCTCTCGGGGCGGTTCGGGAAACGCCCGCGCAGCGTCACTTCATCCAGTCCCACATGAAAGTGGCGCGGCTGAAATACCTCGAACACCTCATCGTACAGTCGTTGCAGGAACGAACGGGTTTCCGCCCCACGCGGCGCGATTGCCCATGGCGTTTCTGGATCCTCTGCGAGGTGTTTGTTGGCATCGTTGCGGAAGACCCAGTACATATGCCCCAGCGACGGGATGAGCGGAATCGGCTCGATAAGGTTTCTGCGTGAAACTTGCACTGCTTCGCGCAGGATTGCCTGCGGCGCGGAGATGTCCACCCAAGCGCCCCGAATGGTCTCCCACTGTCCATATCCGCACTCCAGCACCAGGTGGTTGAATTTCGCGTGGGCGACTACATTCTCAATTATGCGCGGGAGGAAATCAGGTTGCGTGCTTCCGAACAGATGGACGCCGCGCCATTTCAGATGGGGATAATCGATGATGCGCACGGGCGTCGCCTGCAACGCACCCACGCTGGGTTGCAGCCACTGGATAAGTGTCTGTACTCCGTAAAACGCGCCTTCACTCAGACGCCCCACAATCTTTACGCCTTCCGGTTTCACCTCTAAGTAATATGCGCCCAGTTGGTCTGGTACAGGATACTGTCGCTGTAGAGCCGGGCTACCCCCGATAAAAACGGTGTTTGGCTGTGGCTGTCCTCTCTGGATGCTTGCCCGGATGCCGTATCGCTCCAACTCTCGGCACAGCGTGTCCGCCGCAGGGAGAAACGACTCGTCTTCAATAATAATTATCGGGACGTCGTTCGTCGGCAAGCGAAACGGCTCGCCCGAGTCGCGCCAGACTATTTTGGGGGGTGGAATCAGTTCTGGTTCGCGCGGCACGGGCGACCACCGGTCGGGGACTGCCTCTATCTTCGCGAGGGCTTCCTGACTCGCCTCTTGCGTGGGTAGAGGCTTGCGCTGGATACGCAGACGTGCTATCATCTGAATTGTCTCGCCCTTGCGCAGCTCGCGTCGAAGCACCCCTACCCAAAGGGTTGGAATTTCGCGTGACCACCACCGCCCGGCTCCTCTGCCATCGAGAATGCTAAGGTTTTCGTACTGAAGTTCTACACGCGCGACTCGACTTTCCATCGTGAAGCGCGTTCCTGAGAACAGTTGGTCGCCTGCAAAGGTTTTCGGCTCACGTGAGAGTTGCGTCGTCGCCAGTTCGCCCTCCCCACTGACCGTTGCGCCGAGCAGATACTCTGCGTGCCACAGCCCAAGACACCACTCGACGACTGCAGGTTTCTCGCTACGCCATTCCACCTGCAGTTGCCACTCCAGCGTATCAGGGGCTGTCTTTTGCACAGTTTCGGTCATCACGCCCAGCTCGGGATTGACAGAATGGCGCAAAGTGAGCGTGTCGCCTTCGCGTTGAGGCGTGGGGGGCGTTCCTTGCGAGCTGTAGTAGCCCGTGCTCCAGTCGGGCGCCGCCAGCTGCGCCCAAGATCCGCGACTCAGCAGCACACCGTTGATCCGCAGTTGCACACCATCGCCGCCACGCGGACGCGCTTCCCAGCCATCGCCCGAAATCGCAGGGGGTTGCGCCATACCCAAAATCGCGCCCTGAAGCCATAGAAGCCCAGCCATCGCAAGAAACCGCATTACAGGGCTTGTTCGTTCAAAGGGCAGAATTTCCTCTCGCATGGTATCATGACGCCTGAACCGTACCGCCGCGGTCGCGTTGGATGGCTCCCAAAACCCCAACCAAGCTCGCGCGTCTAAGAGAGGGAACGATGAAAGCAGGGATGAAATGGGTTCTTGGTGCGCTGGCAGTACTCTTCAGCGCGTCACTGCAGGCACAGATTTATCACAACATCGTAAATCGCCCCTTCGAGACGGTCAGCAACGGTCCGCAAAATGTGATTGTAATCGACATCGACCGTGTGGGACGTTCACCAGAGGCGATTGACCGCCTGATTCAGGCGCAGGTGGCGCGAGCGACGCGGGCGCAGATTCAGGGCGTACGGGCGCAAATACGGTTTTGTAAACAACTGGGACTGCTGCCTGAAGACTATCGCCTGCCGATTTTGCACACGGTGGTGCTGCGACGCAGGGGGGAGCTGATTTTACCCACGCGCTCCCGCTCCGACGGGTTGGGCAACGGTACACTTACTTTTCAGGTTGTAGACGGCAACAACCCCTTCCCCAGCGCGTACAAAGCGTTGCTCCAGACGGTTCTAAACGCCGTGCCTGCGCTGGTGGAAGCCGAGTACGGTAAGCCCGCTCGAACCCTCACCATTCAGGTGGTGAACTACGACGACGAAATCGGCGACCGCGACGCCGTGGTGGGCGGGATTTACGATATGAGCAACAACCGCTTCCTCTTTCCCATCTACAATGCGCGTGAGGCGGCAGCGGTGAACCTGCTGAACCTTGTGGTGCGGGCGTTCCACGCCGATGTCGCGCCTTTCTATGACGCATGGGAAGAGGGTTTCGCCCGTGCGGTGACCACACGCATCGCCCGAAGCGCGGCGTTTCGTGCGCTTGCAGGACAGAATCCCGATTTTATCGACCAGACACTGGACAATACTTACGACGCCCGTCCGTATTACGACGCTTGGAATCAGCCCACGCTGGGCAGCCCCAGTTTCATCGCTCCTTCCCTGCGCCAGCCCCCCATCGCAGGCGGTACAACTGGCGGGCTGTGGCTGGTGCGCTATATGATGGCAGGCTCTGTATGGCTCAAGGTAGCAACAGAGTACCCGAGCTTTTTCCGTGAGTTCAATCAACGCTACTACCAGAACTACAGCCCCAGCCTGCGGGGCGACTCAACCGCGCTGCTCAACCTCGCCAAGCAGGCACTCGTCGCCCTTTCAGGCAATCCGAACCCCACCGTGGAAGGCGTCCCGTTCGATCAGTGGGTACGGCGGCAGCACATCCTGGACACGAGCGTCACCTACGGACGGAAACTTCACGCTCAGGTGTTCCCCTATGCTTCAGGGCTCCAGCCAGATGAACAGGCGGTGTTCACGGTCTTCCTGACCTATTTTCAGACAACGCGCGTAGGCAACAGCTGGGACGAAGCCCTACTCAACGGAACCTGCTATCCCATCTACTGGAACTACGATTTCAACCGCCTGACGCTTTCGCCTCAGTATGAGCGCGTCGATATTCGCGTAGGCACAGGGGCAGTGGTGCCCAGCTTTGTCGGCTCGGAGACCGCTAATCAGCGACTCACGGTGGATTTCAGTGTCGGTACCGAAGGGGTACGAATTCACTATCCCAGCAGCAAGGTTCAGGGCACAAGCTTTCGCAACAACTTTTTCGGCGTTGTGTTCGGGCTGGAAAACGGCACGGTAGAGATACAAATCGGTTCGGAGACGAGCACTGCGCCCGTCCAACGAGGTGCGTTCGGTGCGACGTTCAGCGCGTCTACTTTGTCGCGTGAACGAGCGGCTCTCCTGCGATTTTTCAATGCTCAGGGCGCAGAAGTGGGCGTCTGGCGCACGAATACGGGCGTGGGCTTCCACTATGTGCAGGCGTACTTGAACGCCGCTGCCAGTAGTTTCAATTTGAATCGCCCCGCAGGGCTTCACATGATAAGCCTGCCCCTGCGCCCGTATGAGACGGACATGGCGAAACTGCTGAACATCCCTGCTAACCAGATTCGATTGGCGCAGTGGCGTCAGGAGCAGTTCAACTATGTTTACTACCCTGCGACGCCACCTCCTGCGCCCGGAATCGGCTATTTCCTCCAGCTCAGCAGCCCGATTAACATTACTGTTCAGGGCGAGTCCGCGCCCACCGACCGCCCCTTTGCTATCGCGTTGCAACCGGGCTGGAATCTGGTGGGCGTGCCGTTCAATCAGATAGTGCCCGTGGGAAGCCTGCAGGTCATCCATCAGTTCAACTCGCCTGTGTCGTGGGAAACGGCGACTGAATCGATAGGGGGCGAGCCGCCGCTGGTGGGCAGCCGCGTATGGACGCTCGGCGCGTTCGGAACCTATGTACAGGCAACGCAGTTGGAACCGGGACGCGCCTACTGGATTCGCGTGTTGCGTCCTGAGGGTGTGACGCTGCTCGTGCCGCCGCCGATTGGCAGCGCGGGTCGCTCTCGAGCCGCTTATGATGAGCCTACGTGGGCGATGGAACTCATTTTGCAATCGCCGGTGGGCGGTGGGGTCGTCACCTTAGGGCTGGAAAACGATGCGCGCGCCCGTAGCTACACCTACAACCACGAAGCGCCCCCTGCCCTGCCCGGTATGAGCGCGTTCGGCGTGCTAACGGAAAACGGACGCCTGCTCGCCCAATCTATCAAGCCCAACGGCGGCAAACAAGAGTGGACGCTCCGCGTCGCGCCTGCCGAGCCGAACCGTGAACACACCCTCACCTGGCGCATTCCCAGCGACACGCCCCGTCGCTGGCGCGTCTCGCTGGAAAACCTTGCTACGGGCGAGCGTGTCGATATACGCCAGCGCGAGTTCTATCGTTTCACGCCTGCAGAGGTGCAATCACTGCGTGTGACTCTCGAGCCGTCCGTCGCCACGCCCGTGCGTATCGTCAACCTCGCCACCACGGTTTCACGCGGCGGGCAAGCAACGATCCAGTTCCAGCTCACGGGTGACGCGACCGTTCGCGCCGAGATACGCAACCCGCGCGGCGAGGTGGTGCGTATCCTGCAGCCCAGCCGCGCGGCCGGCGCAGGGGTGCAAAGCCTGACCTGGAACGGACGCGACTCTCAAGAGCGCGCTCTGCCCCCAGGCAGCTATATGGCGTTTATTGAGGCGGTGGATAGCGATGGACGTGTGGCGCGTGCCACCACCCCAGTTGTACTTACACGGTGAAGGCGATGCGGATACTCTACGGTTTACTACTGGCGTTCTTTCTGAGCTACGTCCTATCTGGATGCGGTGGCGGAGGCGGCTCGTTCGGTCCGTCTACTCTGCTTCAAGGGCGCGTGGTGCTGGTAAGCACCGGACAGCCCCCGAACCCAGCTGCCACTGTAATTGTCGGCACGCAGAGCGTGCGCACCAGCACTCAGGAGGGGGCGTTTCAGATGCGTGTGCCCCCCACCGCCACACAACTCATCGTGCGCACACCTGGACTGCCTGACTTCACTTTCAACCTGCCCCCACTTCAGGCAGGTCAAACCGTGAATCTGGGTGATTTGTACGTCGGCACGCAGACCATCTCCGTGCAAGGGCGCATCGTGGACGCACTGACGCAGCAACCCGTCGGCGAGGCAGTGATTGCTCTGTTAGGGCAACGCGCCCGTAGCAACCCTTCTACAGGACGATTTACACTCAACGGTGTCGCTTATGACCCTCAGGGCGTCCTCGACCCTGAAGGCGAGGTGCAGAAGGAGGGCTATATTTCCCGCCGGTTCTTCGCCGACGCGCCGGTGATCGACGGCGTGATGGATGTGGGCGACCTGCTGCTCCTGCGTCAGACCGATGATAACCCGCCCGGTCAGCCAGGGAACGTGCGCGGCGTGGTACAGGTTCCCGCCACCGACGCGGTCGGCGTGCGCATCGACGTCTATAC
>JAOAFW010000194.1 GCA_026416065.1 Fimbriimonadales bacterium | reverse complement strand
ACGCGGATGCGCTTTCAACGCCTCCGCAAGGAACTCACGCAGCTCACCCCGCTCGCGAATATCTTGAATGCCAGTCTCGCGGCGCGTCTGCTCATTCGGTTCAGGCAGCGGTCCTTCGAACAGGCGCGAGACGCGCGATTGACGCGGCAAAAACAGCACCACCTGCTCCCCTAAAGGACTGCCCTCCGGGAGAATCACCAGCACGCTGTTCACCGCTTCCAGCCCCGTGAGGTACATAAAGTTGCTCTCTTGCCGAAACTTCAGGCGCGTGGGCGGGCTGCTCTCGCTGGTGAGAATCGCAATCTGGTCGCTTTCCAGCATTTCGCTCAGCTGCGCACGCCGCTGCGCGTACTCACTGACGGGGATGCCCCAAAGCGTCGGCGCGTCTGCAGTCGCGTATAGACTGCTCCACAGCAGCGTTAGCCCCACAATCCATCCGAATGATGTGCGTTGCATGTCCTAAGTGTACCTCCTCATATATGAACCTGCGACTGGAGGCTCGGAAGCAGCTGGCGTTTCTCGTGTGAGAGCGAGGGTATAATGAACAACTACTGGCACGCTTCGATGAACTACTGGAGAGGATTATGCAACTGCCCGAGGCTCTGGAGAAGGAATACGAACGCGCTTTGGAGGAATACAAGCGGCCAAGCGGTCGCCGTTCATTTCGGCGGCGGTGTCGAAAAGCTTAGAGGTGTTCGAGGCGCAATCGCGGAAAACAATGTTTGATGGAAGAGAGTGAGTATGTCGGAAATCCTGATTACACCCGAAGGCTACGAGCGGCTCAAGCGTGAGCTGGAGGAGCTTAAGACCGTCAAGCGCCGTGAGATTGTGGAGCGCATCAAGGCGGCGCGCGCGCTGGGCGACCTGAGCGAGAATTTCGACTATCAGGACGCCAAACGCCAGCAGGCGTTTCTGGAGGGGCGCATTAAAGACCTCGAGACAGTGCTGAGCCGTGCGAAAGTGGTACCCCGCCCCGACAACGCCGGCGAGGTCGTCCACCTTGGCAGCAAAGTCACCCTCCACGATATGGAAACGGGCAAGGAACGCACCATCGCCCTCGTCGGCTCGTTTGAGGCGGACCCGTTGCAAGATCTAATCTCCATCCTCTCGCCTCTGGGCGAGGCAGTGCTGGGCAAGACAGCGGGTGAAGAGGTGGTAGTCAATACACCGAAGGGCGAAGTGTATTACCGAATTGTACGCATCGAGTAGCAGGAACCCTTACCGTGTCGGCGAACCTAACACTCAGGAGGCGGACTCATGGCACGCGTAACGTTGCTGATTGGCTTGACGAATGGGCAAGAGATCGACTGCCCCATCAACTCGCGCGACGAGGCGCAGCAGGTAATCGAGGAGCTGCGTCGTTCTGATGATCTGGTGAACCTGCCGGGTATTTGTTTCATTCGCTCTTCAGGCTCGTCCGAGCTGGGCGCACGGGGGGTGGTCGCGGTACACCCGCACCAGGTGGTCTATACACAGATCTTGGGTGTTGACGATTAGCGGCTGCTTACCCCTGATGTGAGCTTGGCTGTTTTGGCAGAGCGTACTTGGCGTTTGTGCACGATCACTTTTGTCGCGCAGCTCGTAGTCGCCGTATGAGCGTCCAAAGGTCGGCGAGGGCGCGCCCGTAGCGTTCCAAGCCATAGCGGGAGCGTCCGTGTTGACGGGGGCGATGTTCTACTTCTAACTCTGCCACGCGATAGCCCAGCTGACGCGCTATCACGGGCAGATAACGATGGAAATCGCGCTCCAGCCAGGGCAAAAGGGCGTTGGCAACCTCACGGCGCATGCCCCTGAACCCGCAGTTCACATCGTGCAGGGATAAACCGAACAGCAGGCGTAGCCCTGCGTTGAATAGCCGCGACGCCCCCACCTTGAGCAAGGGGTCGTGTCGTCGTTTGCGCCAGCCTATCACCATATCCGCTTCGCCCGATTGCAGGATTCGCAGCATCGCCGCAAGTGCGTTGGGATTCTCCTGCAGGTCAGCGTCGATGGTGAACAGGTACGCGCTCTGCACCGCCCTGAAGCCCGTTCGATACGCGGCGGTCTTGCCCCGTTTTTCGGGATGGCGCATAACTTTCAGGCGTGGCTCCGTTTCCTGCGCCTCTTGCAGATATTCCCTGCTCCCATCGTTGCTGCCATCATCTACTAAAATTATTTCCCAGCTATACCCTGTCGCGTCAAGGACGCTTGCGCACTGCCGTATCAGCTCGGGCAGGTTTGGGCGTTCGTTGTAGAGCGGGATAATCAGACTCAGCGCGGGGGGTTCCATCGGTAGGCTCGCGTGACTTCTAATGGCGTGGCGTAGTCCAGCGTAAAGCGGAACGGGGCGTTGGTGCGTATCAGGGCGTAATAGGCGGCGCCTTCAAAGTCCATCGTGCGCAGGGGCAACAGAAGTGGACATACGCGCTCGTGAACCAGACGCGCGTTGCGCTCAAAGTCAGGAGGCATTTTGCCTTTGTAAACACGCTGAGGTACAAGGATAATATCGCCGGGTTGTAGCCCCGTCCCATCAGGGAGCAGTTTCCGAAAACCCGCTTGCTCGGCATAGAACATCCACCCCCACGAGCCAGCGTACCACACGCGCTCATTCGGGAACCGCTGTGCATAGTAGTTGGCGGTGCGCTTGTAGCGGATGGCGTAGTCGTAGTCGGCGGCGATAACCAGCAGGCTCAGTAGCCCTTGTGTCAGCAATAGGTTCGGGCGTTCGCCCACTGCGGGGAGAAGCAACAGTACGATCGGCGGCAGGGCGTAGAGCAAGTGGCGCATCGCCTGAAATGGGACGCCCCACACGGCAGCGGCAAGTGCAAGCAAGAGCCAGAGGGAGAGGAAAATTCTGACCTCACCCCCCTGCCCCCTCTCCGCAAACGGAGAGGGGGAGACGTCGGGCATCGAAGCAGGAACGCCCCCCTCCCCGTAAACGGAGAGGGGGGTAGGGGGGGTGAGGTTCACAAACACCGCCGCCCCCAACAACACCCCCCCACTCGCCAGCCAGAACAGCGTCTGCGCGTAAATCGGACGCCCCTCAAACAGCGTGATGTGCCAGTAGACTAAGCTCGCACAGCCCAGCATAACCAGCGCGGTTTTCCAAAGCCAGCCGTCGCCCAGCGCGTCGCGC
>JAOAFW010000096.1 GCA_026416065.1 Fimbriimonadales bacterium | reverse complement strand
CCGGCGACCACTCGCCCGAAGGCGACCTCAAAGTCGGCGCAAGCCCCACCGCGCCCGCGCTCGGAATCCTGCCGAACGCGCTCGGAGACCAGCACTTTCTCAAACGCCAGCGACTGCCGCGCCTGCTCTGCGCCCTGCTGGAGCATCCGCACCTGACCGGTATCGGCGTCGACGAGGACGCCTGGGCGCTGGTGCGTGGGAAACAGATTACAGTCTATCAGGCGCAGGTCGTGACGGTAAAGGTACGGAGCAAGCCGCGTCAGATGGAGCAACTGTTAGGCAGTCGAGACGTTCAGCTGCGCGTGTTGCTACCCGGGGAGGAGACTACACTCTGATTTCATAGGTGGAGACGCCAACGCTAAGCGGGGTACGCCCGTAGCGTCAGCGTCTCACCGATGATTACATGGTGTTTGTTCTACTGGCAGGCTTATTCCGTCTTCGCGTCGGTGGCTGGCGCGGCGTCGGTTTGGGCTTGCAGGCGGGCGACGCCCAATCGCTGCGCGATGCTCATCAGTTGCTGTGCCATCTCGCCGAGCTTACCGTTGCCATCGCCCATCGCCTGCAACCCTGACAGCGCACCGTCGACCGCCATGCCCAGCCCCAAACCTTTGGCATACTGCTCGGTCATCCGGGCAAGCGTTTCGGGGTCGCCGAAGATGTTCATGTTGCCGCGGCTCATAAACTCGCCGATGGAGCGCGCCAGTTCGACCTGCACATCGCGTTGCGCTTCGATGCGGAACTTTTCGAGTTCGAACTTCAGCGCGGCTTCGCTGTAGGTCTGGCGGTACTCGAGGGCTTGACGCTCCACCTCCACGCGGGCGCGTTCGACTTCCACCTGCTCGCGGGCGATGTTCACATCGACCATCTTCACGGCGGTCTCGCCGCGGGCGACCTGTTCGCGGGCTTTGGCTTCGGCTTCCGCGCGCATCAGGATCGCCTGCGCTTCCAGCTCGGCGGCTTGCTTTTGCGCTTCCGCCTTCTTCACTTCGGCAAACGCCGCCACCTGCACATCGGTCTCGCGTTTGATACGCTCTTGCTCGATCTGCTGTTTAGCAGCGATGAGCTTCGCCTGCGCCTCGCGTTCGGCGGCAGCGAGCTGCTCGACGGTGATAATCTGCTGGTTGGCGCGTTCGCGTTCGGCTTGCGCCTCCAGTGCCTGCTTTTCGGCGTCGGCGCGTTCGCGCTCGGCTTGCGCGACGGCGATTTCCTTCTCGCGCTGCGCCAGCTCCACCGCCTTCTCGCGGTCGATGTCGGTCTTCTGCAGCTCCTGTTGCTTCAATAGCAGCAGGCGATCACGCTCGATAGCCGCCACGCGCACGGCTTGCTCCTGCTGGATCTGCGCCTCCTGCACCTGCCGCTGCTGCTCGATTTTGTAAGTGTCCGCCTCGCGCTGTTTCTCGGCTTGCACTTTGGCGACTTCGGCTTGCTGCCCGGCTTCGGCTTCGGCGCGTTGACGCTCCAGCTCCAGAATTTCCTTCTGGGTCTCCACATTTTTGAGCGTAATCTCGCGCCGTGCCTCCTGCTCCAGGCGGTTGCGCTCCACCAGTGCGGCTTGCGTAATCTCGGTAATCTTGCGCTTGCCCTGCGCGTCGAAGATGTTGTTGTCCGAGAGCAGCTCCTGTGAGGTTTGATCCAGGCGCGAGATAGTGACCGATTCCAGCGTCAGTCCGTTCTGCTCGAGGTCGGTGCGTACGAGTTGTTGTACGCCGCTGGCGAAGGCGTCGCGCTGGGCGTGAATCTCCACGAGGTCTTTGGTCGCCGCCACACTGCGCAGGGCGGAGACGAGTTTCTCGAACACGAGTTGCGATACCGACTGTGCGTTCACCGACTTGTCGCCCAGCGAGCGTGCCGCGTTCAGAATCGCGTCTACTTCGGGCTGAACCTTGATGTAGAACTCGGCTTTCACATCCACACGCAAGTTGTCGCGGGTAATCAGTGCGTCAGGTCCCTTGCGCTCCACCTCGAGCTTCATGGTCTCCAGCGACACGGGCACGAGGGTATGCAGGTATGGGAACACCAGCGCACCACTGTCCAGTACGACACGTCGTCCCCCGAAGCCCGTGCGCACGTATGCCATGTTCGCTGAAGGGCGCACATAGAACTTGGAAATCATCAGGAAGATGAACCCGATGACCAGCAACACAGCGCCGACGGCGGCGGAGACAATCTGCTGGATGGGACCCCAGCCCGGGATAAAGTTGTTCCCAAATCCTGCCAGCAGCATCAGCGCCAAGCCAATCAGAATGAACCAGCTATGCATCGTTTAACCTCCGTTGATTGTGTGTCCCCCGATGTGTTGGGTGTGTTGCACTGAGGAGTGTACCTCAGCCGATTCTTCAGGTAGTTCTAATGGGTTGCGCTCCACCCAGTAGAGGTGGGCGTTCTCATCGTAGCGGACGACGAGGATAGGTGTCTCGGCGGGGATGGTGGGTTCGCCCGGCGTAGTGCGGCACACGATGCGGTGCAGGTTGCCGTAGCGGTCGCGCACATGTGCCACTCCACCTTCGGCCGTGATTTCGTACACGGCGCGTCCCGTCGCACCGATTAGCCCGTATTTGTCTACAATCGGCGGGGCTTCCTCGCGCAAGATGCGCCGAATGGTTAACCCTGCCGTGCGTCCAATCAGCGCCATCGAGACCAGCGCGACGACGCCCGACAGCGGCGCATAGAGTGCGGGAACCTTCAGCAGCGGTCCGAAAATCCCGTTGCTGATCAGCCCCACCGCGCCCCAAATCATCAGCAGCAGCGGGATCGCCATCGAAATCGGCAGTCCCATGCCAATGCCAAACAGATTCAGAATCTGGAGCCAGAGCGGTTTCTCGGCGTCACCGTGGTGGTCATGGCTGCTGTAGGGCGTTTTGACGAAGGCGTGCTCCCCTTCTCCTTCACTCGCCTCCGCCAAGTCGGTATGGTCTGCATCGGCAGAGTCCGCGAGCGAATCGGCGTGTTCGGTAGAAGCGCCTGCTTCTGCCGAGTCGGCACCTCCCTCTGCGCTGCCGTTCAGGTCAATAATCCCCGACAGCGCCAGCCCGAACAACAGTAGTCCCCCCACTGCCAACGGCAGGGCGAAGATAAAGTTCCACCACTCCAGAAGGGTCGCCAGCGACATCCCCGTCTCCCACTCAATTATACTGCATAGAGTGGGAGAATTGCACCGTTTAATGTGGAATAACCTTTCTTGGAGGCTTCAGCGATGGAACTGAGCGCACTGGCGATTCGTGTGGCGCGGACACCCGGATTGGGGATGCTCCCTCAGGTGACCAGTCAGGTATTGCGGCTGGTGGATAGCCCGAACGCTTCGCCGCGTCAGATTGGCGCGCTGATTGAACGCGACACAGGATTGGCTTCGAAACTGCTCAAGACTGCCAACAGCGCGTACTACGGCGCGCCGGGCAAGATAAAAACGGTTTCGCAGGCGATTGCGGTGATGGGGCTCTCGGCGGTGCGCTCAGTGGTGGTGGGGCAGGCGTATCAGCAGATGACCGCCGTGCGTGGCGCATCCAAGCGGTTCGACCGGCTCGCGTTCTGGCAGCACTCGCTGGCGACAGCGACCGCCGC
>JAOAFW010000094.1 GCA_026416065.1 Fimbriimonadales bacterium | reverse complement strand
AGATGTGTATAAGAGACAGGCCCTTCACATAGAGGTCGCGCAGCGACTGGTCCATCGTCTGCATGCCCAGCTGCCCGCTGGTCTGGATCATCGTGTGGATCTGGTGCGTCTTGTTCTCGCGAATCAGGTTGCGGATTGCCGGTGTAGCAATCATCACCTCGACCGCCGGCACGCGCCCGGGCTGACCCGCGCGTGGCAAGAGCTGCTGACTGATAATCGCCTGCAGGTTGTTCGCCAGCTGAATGCGAATCTGCTCCTGCTGACCGGGCGGGAACACGTCCACGATACGGTCAATCGACTCAGCGGCGTTGTTCGTGTGCAGGGTGGCGAACACCAAGTGTCCTGTCTCGGCGGCGGTGATGGCGAGCTGAATGGTTTCTAAGTCGCGCATCTCGCCCACGAGGATAACATCGGGGTCTTCACGTAGCGCGGAGCGCAGCGCCGCCGCGAACGACTTCGTATCTTGCCCCAACTCGCGCTGATTGATAATGCTCGACTTGTGCTGGTGCAGGTACTCGATCGGGTCTTCGACGGTGATGATATGCACGCTGCGCTCGGTATTGATCTGATTAATCATCGCCGCGAGCGAGGTGGACTTGCCCGACCCTGTGGGACCCGTTACGAGAATCAGTCCACGAGGGCGGCGCGTGAGTTCTTCCAGCACGGGTGGCAGGTTCAGTTCCCGAACGGTGGGCACGCGGGCAGGGATTAGTCGGAACGCCGCCGCCACCGCGCCCTTATCTTTATACACATTCACGCGGAAACGCGCGATTTTGTGCAGGCTATACGAGAAGTCCAGTTCGTAGTTCGTTTCGAACTTTTGAATCTGTTCGTCTGTCAGAATCTCATACATCATCCGTTGCGTCTGTGTCGGCTGCGCTTTCTCGTAGTTGAGGCGCAGCAGTTGCCCGTCGACGCGGATTATGGGTTCCACGAAGGGACACAGGTGCAGGTCGGACGCGCCCTTTTCCGTGACGATGTAGAGCAGTTCGTCGATATGGGTATCTTCGAGGCTGCGTGGTTGCGCCACAGCAGGCGCGGTGGGCGCAGCCGTCGCTGCACCGCCCCCATTGATTGGTGCGTTTGGCATCTGGTTCATATTCATGGTTCGGTGAGACCTCCTTACAGTATCAATAGAATCCGGCGGTGAAGACCACGCGGCGCACTTCGTCGGGAGTGGTCAGCCCCTCGAGTACCTTGATGAGTCCATCCTCGCGTAGCTCCTTCATGCCGTTTGCTTTAGCGGCTTCCTTGATGTCGGAGAGCGGCGCGCGGCGCACAATCAGTTCGGCGATTTCGGCGTTGACCACCATCAGTTCGTAGACTCCGACACGCCCGGCGTAGCCGCGCCCGCGGCAGTGGTCGCAACCCACGCCCTCCCAGATAGTGACCATTTGGTCAGGGTTCTCAATCTGGAAGCCGAACGCTCGCAGGTCAGCCGCAGGGATCTCACGCGGCTCCTTGCAGTGCTGACACACGCGGCGTGCGAGGCGTTGCGCCATCACGCCCGTCACCGTTGCCGCAATCAGATACGGCTCCACGCCCATATCCACCATACGAATCACGGCAGACGGTGCGTCGTTCGTGTGCAGGGTCGATAGCACCAGGTGTCCTGTGAGCGAGGCTTCAATCGCGATTTCCGCCGTCTCCAGGTCGCGCATCTCACCCACCATGATGATGTCGGGGTCTTGACGCAAGAACGCGCGCAGCGCACTCGCGAAGGTCAACCCCGCCTTGCGGTTTACCTGCACCTGCGCGATACCCGGCAACTGGTACTCAATCGGGTCCTCAATTGTCAAGATGTTCTTTTCGACGGAGTTGAGCTTGTGAAGTACCGAATACTGAGTGGTTGTTTTGCCTGAACCGGTCGGTCCGGTAGACAGCACCATGCCCTGCGGCTGGATGACCAGCTCTTCCAGTCGCGCCTGCGTTTCGGGGGTGAATCCGAGCTTGTTCAAGCCCAAGAGCACGCTGGTCTTGTCCAGAATACGCATGACGATTTTCTCGCCGTGCGGTGTGGGAATCGACGACACGCGCAGGTCGTAGTCCTTCTGATTATAACGGATGGGAATGCGTCCGTCTTGGGGCAGTCGTTTCTCGGCGATATTCATCTCCGCCATGATTTTGTAGCGGGAGATGAGCGGCGCCTGAACATATTTGGGCAGTGAGAGGGCTTCGTGCAGCACGCCGTCGATTCGGTAGCGGATGCGCAGATTGCGCACTTGCGGTTCCACGTGGATGTCGCTGGCGCGTTCGTTGATAGCTTGCTGGATGATGGTATTCGCCACGCGCACGATGGGTCCCTCTTCCGCCTCGCGCAGCACAGCTTTTTCATCTTCTTCGGCGTCGCCGCGTGCGCTATAGGCGGCGATGTCGGTCATCACGCTGCCACGCAGATCTTGAGCGCGCACAGGTGCCGCGCCTCCTTCTGCCGGAGCCGGCGTCGCACCATCCGCTGCCGACCCTCCGTAGGCTTTACGTATCGCGTCCTCAATCGCGCCCGGCGCGGCAATCACTTGGCGTACGGTGCAACGGGAGTTCACCCGCACATCGTCAATCGCCATCACGTTGTTTGGGTCTGCCATTGCCAGGTACAGAATATTCCCGTCCTTCTTTACGGGGATCACATTGTAGCGCTTAGCGATATGCTCTTTGACGACGTTTATCGCAGAAGGCTCCGGCTGCACGCGATCGAGGTCGACAAATGGCATCCCCATCTCGAACGCTTTTGCTTCGTAGGCGTCGCGCTCGCTCACCACTGCCTGATCAATCAAGATCTGAATCAGGTCTTTCCCCGTTGATTGTTGTACTCTGCGTGCGTCCTCCAGCTGTTCTTGCGTGATTAAACCCTTCTCCAGCAGATATTCGCCTGCCGTTCTGCGTGTCATAGCCATTGGTTATCACTCCTACCCGTAGTCCCTGCCACTCGCGTGGTATCAATTATAGCATATTTTCCGCGAGTGTGTGGTACAATATTCACCAGGCGGGAATCGATTCCTGCCGTTTTGGGTGGAGGATTGTACGAAAATGCGAACGATATGGCTGGTGGGACTGGCGGCGATAGTTGCGCTCAGTAGCGCGCAGGCAGGTGGACGCACGCAACGCGGTGCGAAACAGCAGGATGACGGGCGTATCCCTCTTGCGCAAGCGGCGCAGGAAGTCGCACAGAAATATAAAGTGCAAATTATTGTAGACCCATCGCTCACGGTTCGGGTGAACCCGGCAAAAGCCGACACGCTGGAGGGCGCCCTGGACGAGCTGACAGCGAACGCGCGTGATGTGGTCTGGCGCAAGGTCTATACGAATAAGGTTTTGGGAGCGGAGCCGACCCCCGAACAGATTCTGAGCGCGGTGCGCGCGCTGCTGACGATTGAACTGGGCGGCGTGATGGTGGTGAACCCGCGTTCGGCAACGCTGAACTCGTTCGTGGCGAACTATCCTGCGCCGACGAATCTGGAAAACTCGTTGGAGCAGATGCAGCCACCGTTCAGCACAAAACCCGTGTATGTGATTTTAAACCCGCGCCCCCAGACGACCACCGCACTGCGTGGCACCCCCTCGGAACAGTTTGCCCAGCTGCAGCAGCAGATGTTCGAACTGATGGCGAAGATGAGTCCGGAAGAACGTAGTCAGGCGCTGCGGGCGGGCATGAATATGTGGATGAACGCGGATCCCGCTTTGCGCAACCAGATGATTTTTGAGGGCATGCGCATGTCGTTCGAGTACTGGCAATCGCTCTCGCCAGAGCAGCAGCGCGAGATGATGGAGTTAGGACGCAAGTTCTTTGAGCAGTATATGGGCGGTGGCTCTGAACTTTAAGCAGAGCAAGAACCTCTCGAACTAAGCGCGCCTCCCGTCGTCAGGAGGCGCGCTTTCATTATTACTCCTTACCTGTGTTGACCACCAGCTGCACCGCCGTGCCGTCGAATATGACTTCCGCATCGAGTATCGCGCGCAGGGCGGAGGCGGGCGCCAAGACACGCCCACGCACGATGCGCAGCGGCGCGTCAGTAGGCACGGGCGCATCGCCCATCAGTATCTGGTTCTCTCGCACCCGCAGCGTGATGGCTTGCCCGTTCCGTTCTGCGTAGGCGGTTTTGCTCTGATTGTCCCAGCGCAGGCGTGCGCCGAGCTGCTCCAGCACCGGGCGCAATGGCACCAGCGCGACGCCGTCTTCCACTTGCGGGGCAACGTCGAAGCTCAGCAGTGCGCCATCCAGCGCGACCTCGAAGTGCGTAATCGTCTCGGGCAGGCGCGTCCCGAACTCGATGTTGAGCAGAGCGTGTTCGGCAGGCGCATTCGTCGCGGACTTTGCGGGTGCGCTGGCAAACTGCGGGGCGCGCAGTTTCTGACCGCGCATCTGCGGCTCAGCTTCCGCTGCGCGCGCCATGCGCAGCGACTGCGTTGGTGATGTCTCCACTACCCGGAAGCTTGTCTCCTCCAGCGGCGCGCTCAGGCGACTCGGACTGGGCAGAGCGGATGCGGACGCGCTCACAGTGGGCTCATGGAGGGGGTCAACCGTTTCTGGCTGTACAACGGGTTCGGCGGGTTCGCTTGCGGGCGCGCTTGGTGCGCTGAGGCGCGTCGCTTCGTGCATCCGGGCTTCGGGCGCTGAGGCTACCCGTATCGATTCAGTCATCGTTCCGGGCGTACTTTCCGCCGTAGCCGTTGCAGGCTCCGCCTCGACAGTCTCTTCTGCCATGCGCCGTTCGGTGCGTCCACCCGGATTGTTCACATACACGCGCATGGGCGGCGTTTTCAGGGTCTGGTTGCCGTCGTAGCTCCACACCTCGATTGTATGCCAGCCGTTCGTTTCGCGCGTCGTGTCCCAAGTATACACATACGGCGGGTAGTTGCGCAGCCCGCGAATCTCCCCATCGACGAAAAACGAGACATATGCTTGCCCTGAACGGTTCAGCCGCGCTTCGATGGGCACATCGCCGGCGACCTGGCTACCATTACGGGGAACCAGAATTGTCAGGGGGCTGTGGGGGTCCGGTAATAGCTCGATGCGTGTCTGGCGCTGGCTAATCAGGCGTCCTTGCGCATCATACAATTTGATTGTGGCGTCGTGGCTTCCCGGCGCCAGCCCTGCACTTTGCAGGTTCAGCGTCAGCTGGTCGGTCTGCCCGCTCAGGTGGCGCGTGGCAATCACCATGCCATCTACGAGAACCTCGACCGTGGCAGGCTTCAACCCGCGAAACTGCATCATCAGGCGATTGGGTTCCCCTTTGAGGATTTGCAGGGGCGACGACTGCGGCTGCCATGCGGCGATGCCCGTCGTGGTCAGCCCCGTCAGCGCCAATAGGCTCCAGATCCGTTTCCGATTCTCCATAGGTCGACCTCCATATCGGCGTGTATTATATCCTCCCCGCCGCGTATGCAAGCAGCCCCATTCGACGCCCGCGTCAGATTCCTGCCAATTTTGGCGAGAAATTGCCCGAAATTCGCCCCAGACTCTTGACTTTTCGGTCGGCTATCGTATAAACTAATCATGTCCGCAGGGGAGCGCTGCACGGACAACTACATGGCGCAGGCGTTAGACGAGGATAGTGGGCAGATGGGAGCGACTCGTTAGCGCCGCAGCTCTCGGTGTGGGCTTGGCAAACCGACGGAGGGATTCAGGCATGGCGATGATGGACAACCAGTACCACTACGATGACGCGGGACTGTGCACAACCTATATGGCGGATGAGGAACTCGTCTTCTATGCAAAACAAGGCAGTGAACGCGCCACCGAAACCCTGCTCAAGCGATACCGTTCCCTCGTCGAGAGTAAGGCGCGTTCTTACTTTTTAATTGGCGCAGACCACGAGGATGTAGTTCAGGAGGGCTTGATTGGGCTGTTCAAGGCGATACGCGACTTTCGTGACGAGCGCGTCCACAAGTTCCGTCCATTCGCCGAGCTATGCGTGACGCGCCAGATTATCTCCGCCGTCAAAGCCGCCACGCGCCAAAAACATGTACCCCTCAATGACTATGTCTCGCTCTATCGCCCGCTCCAGAACCACCACAACGACGAAACCGATTCGAACCTCACTGATATCCTGCCTGACCCCAACGCGCTCACGCCCGAACAGTGGATTCTTCAGCGACGCATCCCGCTCGCTGTGATGCACATGGCGCGTGAAAAAATGAGCGATCTCGAGAAACAGGTGCTGGAGTTCTACCTGGACGGCTTGTCGTATAAGCAGATGTCGGAAATCTTATGCCGGGGCACCAAGTGTATCGATAACGCGCTCCAGCGCGTGAAGAAAAAATTAATCCAGGTTTACGAAGAAAACTACGGTGAGCTATCGCAATGTCCGCGCGGGCGACGGCGTGCCCGTATTACCCCCGAATTAGACGATAACCTGCTATGAACGCGACTCTGGAGCGCACGGACGCGCTCGCGGTAGCGCGCGAGGTATTGCAAATCGAGCTGGAAGCCCTCCAGCGACTCATGGAGACGCTGGACTCACGCTTCGAGCAGGCAGTTGAAGCGTTGTTGGCGTGCGAGGGGCGCGTGGTGCTGAGCGGTGTGGGCAAGTCGGGCGCCATCGCCCGCAAGCTGGCAGGCACTTTCAGCAGCACAGGCACTCCCGCGATTTTTGTTCACCCCACCGAGGCGGCGCATGGCGACCTCGGCACGATTACCGAGCAGGATGTGGCGATTCTGCTCTCGTTTCGGGGCGAAAGCGATGAGCTGGCACTCCTATGCCCCGCGCTCAAACGCCTGCAGGTCTACACCCTCGTGTTCACGGGGCGTCCCGACTCGACTCTGGGCAGGATGGCGGATCTGGTGCTGGAGATTCCCGTAGAGCGCGAGGCGTGCCCGCATAACCTTGCGCCGACCGCCAGCACCACAGCGATGCTCGCACTGGGCGACGCGCTGGCGATGGCGACGATGGCAGCGCGCGGCTTCACCCCCCGCGACTTCGCGCTGAACCATCCCGCAGGTGCATTAGGGCGACGACTGCTGATACGCGCTCACGACGTGATGCGCACGGGCGACGCGCTCGCGACTGTGCCCGAAACTGCGCTCTTACGCGACGCGCTGTTCGCCATCACGAAAGCAGGCGCGGGCGCCGCTTGCGTGGTGAACGCGGACGGCGTGATGGTCGGTCTCGTGACCGACGGCGATATCCGCAGACGCTTGTTGCAGGACGAGAGCGCGCTCGGACGCCCTGTTTCAGAGGCGATGACACGCCAGCCGATGACCCTGCGTGGCAACCCACTCGCGATCGAAGTGCTGGAGCGATTCCACAGCGCGCCCGCCAAAATCGGCGACCTGCCTGTGCTGGACGACACGGGCAAACCCGTCGGTATCATCGTGCTGAAGGATTTGCTACGGGCAGGGATTGTTTGAGCGTCCCCTTTCTCCGCAGGTATACTAACCTCCACTCATGCACACGCAGCTACGGATTGGACTGGTAGGCGCAGGCGGCATTGGGCGTCATCTGGCGTGGCAGCTGCGCCCGCTGAGCGAGGCGAAACTGGTTGGCGTGTACGACGCCGACGCGGAACTTACCCATCGCGCCGCCACAGAGCTGGAAGTTCCCGCGTATGAGAGCCTCGAAGCCGCTTTGAACGACCCCGCTCTCGACGCCTGTATCCTCGCTACGCCGCCGTATACGCACTACGAACTGGGTTTGCAGATACTGCAAAGTGGTAAGCACCTCTTTTGTGAGAAGCCCCTTGCCCTCACGGTTGCACACTGTGACGCACTGCTTGAGGCAGCCCAACGGATGGGGCGCGTGCTGATGGTGGGGCAAGTGCTGCGCCTGTTTCCCTTGTTCTGGCAGTCGAAGCAGTGGCTGCAGGAGGGCGTGATTGGCGAGCCTGTGGCGGTGAATCTGCAGCGGCGTGGCTACGAACTGAACCTGTTCAAAGAGGGGTGGCGCGCGGATCCGGCGCAAAGCGGCGGCGTGCTGCTGGAGATGAATGTGCACGAACTCGACTATCTGCGCTGGCTGTTCGGCGAGTTTGAAGTTGTCGCCGCGCAGGGGCTACAACCCTACTCCGAGCCGGATTTTATCCAGCACTGGCAGGCGTTGTTGCGCTTCGAAAACGGTATCGTAGGCGACATCGAGTGCAGCATTATCGACACACTGGGCGGCTATACGGTACGCATCGTCGGCACGGAGGGCGTGCTGGAGCATACGGGTTTCAGCGGCGCAATTCGCTACAGGCGTCATGGCGGGCAAGAGGTAAGCTTGACATCCGAAGAGATAGGCACACCTGAACCGTATATGTGGGAGCTGCGCAGTTTCGTGCGGGCGATCCTGCATCACGAGCCGTTGCCGTTCGACGGCTACGATGGGCGGATGGCGGTAGCGAACGCGCACGCGGTGTTGCAGGCAATGGGGCGGGAAGCGTAGCCCGATTCAGGTATACTTTCCTCCGTGCTACTCGGCATCGATGTGGGCAATACACATACCGTGTTGGGCGTCTGCGAATCGGGACGCTGGCGCGCGTGGCGCGTGCATACCAACACCGCCCGCACCGAAGACGAGCATTACATTCTGCTGCGCTCGCTGCTGCAGGCGGAGGGATTAGAAGAATCGATTGCGGGCGTGGCGATCTGCTCCGTTGTACCCGCTTTGGAAGAACCGCTGCGCCAGCTATCGCGACGCTGGTTGGGCTGCGAGCCACTGTTCGTGTCTTCTCAACTCGATCTGGGCATTCGCGTTGACTACGAGCCGCCGACAGCGGTCGGCGCAGATCGGCTGGCTAATGCGGTGGCGGCGGTTCATCATTTCGGCAAACCAGTGATTGTGGTTGACTTCGGCACCGCGACAACGCTGGACGCCGTCTCACGCGAGGGGGTCTATGTGGGCGGTGCGATTTTGCCCGGTGTGGAGCTGATGCTGGAATCGCTGGCGGGGCGCACAGCGCGACTACCCCGAATCGCCCTCGAGGGCGCGTGCCACCCCATCGGCAAAAGTACGCCCGAGAGCCTGCGCAGCGGCGTATTGCTCGGCTCCGTCGGCGCGATTGAACACCTGCTGCGTCTGTTCAAGCAGGAGCTGGGCAACGACGCGACCGTGGTCGCCACAGGCGGACTCGCCGAACGGTTCGCACCCAACTGCCCCACCATCCAGCGCGTGGAACCGATGTTAACACTGGAAGGACTGCGGATTCTATGGGAATACCATCACAGGGAGGTCGTATGAGCCAGGAAATGCAACAGGCGTGGAGCCTCATCCGAGAGCGCGTGAAGCAACAGGTTACGGGACGCACCCTCTACCGTGCGCTCGACGCGCTGCAGCTGGTGACTATCGAGGGCGATACCGTCGTGCTGGGGCTGCCCCACGAAGAGTATCAACTCGCGGGACACCTGAACGCCCCCACCGTGCGCAAATGGATTGAACAGTTTATCGAGGAGGCTTACGC
>JAOAFW010000064.1 GCA_026416065.1 Fimbriimonadales bacterium | reverse complement strand
CCATAATACAGATTCAGCTTACGTGCCGACATACGCGCTGGCGGCGTCGCCTGCCCCGCCGAGGTCACCGATTGCATCTCTGAAATTACTCGCTCCACCATATATAGGATACCTGCTGAGAATGTTAAACGAGCGTTAAGGACTGTTTAGCCGAGTCGGAACTCTTCCGGTTTGAACTCATAGAGCGCGCCTGTCTCGATGGCGGTCTTCGCACCAAGGATGCAGGTCAGTGCCGGCAAGGCGTCAGCAGCGGTGCATTTGGGTTGTTCGCCCGTGCGCGTGCACTGCAGAAAATGTTCCAGTTCGGCGTAGTAAGCGTTGCGTTGTCCCTGCTGGGCGAGCTGCTCACCGCGTTGGGGCGCGCGTCGGGTAGGCGTCGGCTCGATCACCACGGCACGGCGACCATCTACCTGCACTGTATTAGCGTCGTCCTCCCATTCCAGCTTTTCGGCGTTGCGCTCGCGGAACAGCAAGCCGGAGGTTTCGTTGGTGAGCACCATCGTGCCCTTGTCGCCGAAGAACCACTCACCATAGCCGTCGTAGGCGTTAGTAGTAATGCTGGTATACATCACGCGCACACCGCCGGGATAGTTGAAAATGAGTTCCACGTTATCGTATACTTCCCGCCCGTCTTTCCAGTAGTCGATTCCGCCATATCCCATCACGGAGATTGGCAGAGCGCCGAGGAACCAGTTCACCACATCAAGCTGGTGGCTGGCAAGTTCGGTGAGCAAGCCGTGAGAGTAGTCCTTATAAAGTCGCCAGTTGAGCAGGCGTTCGAACTTGGGGTCAGGAACGGGGCGGCGCCAACTGTTGTTGCGGTGCCATAACACGCGCACGTGGGTAATCTTGCCGATTGCCCCTTCCTTGATGAGCCAGTACGCCTGATTGTAAGTATCGTTATAGTGGCGCTGGTGTCCGATTTGCAGGAGCTTGCCCGTGCGTTGGGCGGTCTGAGCCATCTGACGCGATTCATCAATGCTGTAGGCAATGGCTTTCTCGCAAAACACATGCTTGCCCGCTTGCAGAGCATCGAGGGTCATCGGCGCGTGGAGGTGGAGCGGCGTGGCAATCACAACGGCTTCGATATCTTTGCGTTCCAGCAGGGCGCGGTAGTCGCTGTAGCCCTGCGCCTGAAACTGAGTCAGCTCGACCGCGCGGATACGGTTCGGCGCGTAGAGGTCACAGACGGCAACGACTTCCGCATTGGGCATACTCATCAGCTGACGCAGCAAGTTCTGTCCCTGCGCCCCCGTGCCGATGACACCGACTTTGACCTTCTCCTGCTGATTGGCTCGAGCAACGAACGCGCTGAACGAGGCAGCCGCTGCTACCGCGCTGCGCTTCAGAAACTCCCGACGAGTGATGCTCATGGCTTAATTATAGCCCAAGCACCTCAACGTGAAATAGGGGTAGGTCACTTAGCGGCTGTTTTTCGCTTACAGGCAGGCGATTATGCAGTGTCGACGAGACGCTACCACTTCATGAGGAACCCATCTGCTTCTCGAGAGTTTCTCGGGTAGCACGAACTTAGCGGGGAGTCGGCTTTGGCGCGTGAGTTTACTCCACCTTCGGCAGTTCCGTCCGGTTCGCGGGTCCGACGCGATTAAGGGGCCAGAACACAAATAAGGCTTTCCCCACCACGCGGTTCGCATCGAGCAAGCCCCAGTGGTGCCCGTCGC
>JAOAFW010000041.1 GCA_026416065.1 Fimbriimonadales bacterium | reverse complement strand
CCCCACTGCCGAACCGTGGTGATTCCGCTGTTTCAAAGCGACGAGGTGCAGGCGTGGGACGACCCGCAGGCGATTGCGGACGCCGTACCCCCAAACTTTGGGAACATCGAACGGTTGCCGCTGCCGACGCCCGTGTCGGCGTCCCCGAAGGCGCGCCCGTCCCAGCTGTCTGAGCCTGATTTTCCTGCGACACCTGATGAACTAACCGAGGTGCGCACTCTGGGCGGCACGACGGAGGCGCGCCTGATGCGCGATACGCAGGGAAACCTCTGGGTCTGGAAAGAGGGTGCGGATTCCGAGCATGCGATGCTGGAGCATGCTGCGCATACGCTTTACCGCGCCTTCGGCGTGGACGCGCCCGCCTCGCGCCTCTATCGACGCGACGACGGCACAGTTATACTCCTGAGCGAATACCTTGACGGACGACAGTTCAGGGAGCTGACGGGCGAGGCGCGGGAACGGGCAGCGACGCGGTTTCGGGAGGGGCTGCTCATCGACGCGCTGCTGGGCAACTACGACGCTTTGGGGCTCGACGAGGATAATGTGATTGTGGATGCGCGAGGGCGCGTATGGCGCGTTGACAACGGGGGCAGTTTTTGGCGACGGGCGCAGGGCGGGCGCAAGGCGTATGAGCCTGCCGATTGGGACGCGCTTTGGACGCTGCGGGGACAGCGGAACGCCGAGGGGCAAACCTACAGCACGCCGTACACCGCGTTGATGCGGTCGGTCGGACTGGACGAACTGCGTCGCCAGTTCCAGCGGTACGAATCGCGCTGGGACGCTGTCGAGCGCGCCCTGTCGGGTTTGCCTCCTGAAGTGCAGCAACCGCTCGGAGCGACCCTGCGCCAACGCTGGGAATCGCTGCGCGAAACGATGCGGTTTGCGGACAACATGCGCGAAGCGTTTAAGGAGACCTACAGCGACCGCGTCGTCTTTTGGTATCAGAAGATTCAGCAGTCCGTAGGTGAGGCGGAACGGGAGATGTTTCGCGCAGAGCGGACGCGCTGGAAGGAGCAGACCCGTGCGTTGTTGGAGCGCAGCCGAGAGGGGTTCCGCGCGTCGGGAATCGAGGGAGTTTCCAATTGGGTACTCAACTACAACCTGGGCTTGGCGCGACAGGCGTCAACGCCTGTTGAAGGGATATATCGCTGGCAAGGCGCGGTTTGGCAACGCTACGGGTCGGTGATGGAGCGAGCGCGTGTGATGATTAATCGGCACGGGATAGGAACAGGCGATCCGCAAGCCGTGCGCCTCTCGCACCTTGTGCAAGAAGTGCGAGAAGGTGTGCCCGCCACGCGCTTTTTCCAGCACGCACCGCTGGACTCGCCCCTGACTGACGAGGAGCGTGAGTCGGTGGCGGCGCTGCACGCTTTCACACAAGTCCAGTTGCGCGCGATTCTCCAAAGCGATACACTCTGGATCTGGCGAATCCTGCATCCTGAAGAGGTCGCCTCGCGAACCTCGCTGGGCGACCTTTCCACGAATGCGGTGTATCCGCGCCTCTTTTCACATTACCCCGACAGCCTGATACGATTGTCTCATGCGCGCGTGCCGACCAGTCAGGTGCTGAGTTTTTGGGGTACACTACACTGGGAATCCGCGCGAACCGACTTATATGGGATTGTCAGTGAGTTCGAATTCACGGTCGCGGGCGCGGTCGATTTCAAGCCCGTTGTGGGCGAAAGCGCCAGCGAGAAGGTGGAAACATGGTTGAACCAACTCTCGTCCGAGACGCGGAAACTTTTCGGCGACTAATAGATGCGCGGCGGCGGACACTACTGCGCCGCTGGCGTGAATGTCTGCTTAAGCCGACAGCATTCCAACCTCGCGCGAGTGGAGCCGATGTACTACAGGGCGACCGCGTTGTGGGGAGCATTCACTACGACATTCAGAGCCTTCGACGCACGCTCATGATGGGCGTTTCCCTTTATGACGCCGACGCGCCTGCCGAGACCGTGCCCGTATTTTGTCGTGCGGGTGAGGGGGTCGCGGTCTACACCTTTTCGGAGGTTCAGGACGCCTACTGCCCCCTTGTAGTAATGGCGCGGCTCAAACCGCAACCCTCGCAAACCGTCACCGGGGCGGAGCTGCTGCGCATGCCCTATGCCGTGTCTCTGGAAGAGACCCTCCTTTTTGGGGAGCTGTACCCCACATGGAACGAAATCATCGTGCCGTTC
>JAOAFW010000040.1 GCA_026416065.1 Fimbriimonadales bacterium | reverse complement strand
TATAAGAGACAGCTGGTGGCACAGCGCAAGGCGGCGGGGCTGAGCTGGTACAGAGTGGGGCAGGCATATGCCCACCTGTTTGATCGTGTGGGACGCGATTTGGCGTTGCCCCTTGGCGTGGTGCAGCCCGCGATGGCAAGCTATCTGGAGAGCCAGCGGGCTGGGTGACTCACAACCGCTGGGCGAACTGGTTGAGCCGGCGCACGGTCTCGAACACATCGGCTTCCGTCGCGCGTGGATTGAGGGTACACATCCGCAACGCAACACGCCCCCGTAAAACGGTGGAGCTGACCAGCGCGAAGCCGTCCTCGAGCATGGCGTCCACCAGCGCGCGATTGAGCGCGTCGGCTTGCTCGGCGCTGCGGTCAGATGGCTCGTAGCGGAACGCAACGATGCCCATCGTCGCTGGAGAGACAATTTTCCAGTGCGGGAGCTGGCGAATCGCCTGCTCTGCCACACGCGCGAGGTGGAGATTCCACTCCATCGATTGACGGAACGCCTCGACGCCGTGCGTCTTAAGCGACATCCACACCTTTAACGCGCGAAAGTTTCGCGAGAGTTCCACGCCGTAGTCGCAGAGGTCGACGCCTACCGCACCGCGCTCTTTATCTTGCAGATAGGGCGGCAGGATTCGGAACGCCGTGCGCAGATGTTCGAACTCGCGTACAATCGCGCAACCCGCCATCATCGGCTGGTAGAGCCACTTATGCGGGTCTATCGCCAACGAATGCAACCGGTGAATGCCCTGAAGTCGTTGTTTACCTTCCTCCGTCAGAATGGCGGCTGCACCGTATGCACCGTCCGCATGGAGCCACAGCCCCTCCGCTTCACACAATTCGGCTAAGGCGTTCAGAGGGTCAACTGCGCCCGTGTTGGTTGTACCCGCGTTCGCCACCACACAGAACGGTAGCCAGCCTGTATCTCGATCGCGCCGAATCTGCTCCGCAAGTGCGTCGAGGGGTATCTGAAAATTGTCGTCGGCAGGCAGCACGCAGAGTTGTTCTTCACGCAAGCCCAGAACGCGCCACGCACGCGCCACGCAGGAATGTGTCTGGTCAGAGTAGTACACACGCCCGTGCGTTAGGGCGTCTGGGTACTGCTGGCGTGCTGCCGCAAGACACACTAAGTTAGCAACCGAGCCGCCGCTGACAAACAATCCGCCTGCACTCTCTGGCAGCCCAAACCAGTTGCACAGCCAGCGGATGACCACCTGCTCCACCTGAGTCGCGCCAGCCCCCACCATCCATGTGCCCACAAAGACATTCATCCCTGCTGAAATAAAATCCGCCAGCACGCCCACATAGTCGTTCGGTGCAGGCACGAAGGCGAAATAACGCGGGTGATCCACCTTGATAATGTTCGGCAACACCTTCTGCAAGAACTCGTCCAGCACAGTCTCGAAGTGCTGAGGTTGTTGAGGCGTTGGTTCATTCAGCAGTTTTTCTAAGGCGATACGGTCGGCACGTTGACCCAATGGGCGCACGGGCAGGTGCTGCCAGTAGTCCACCAGCAGGTCGACCACCCGATAGCCCATCTGGCGCATTGTTTCGGCGTCGAAATCCAGCGGCGCGTCAGATTTCATCGGCTTACTTCACGGCTTCCGCTTCAGGCTCCTGCTCCGACTCTTCTGTCAGGCGCAGGAAAACCTCCTCGAGGGTACTGCCTTCCATCTGGGCGCGTTGTTGTAGCTCGTTGAGCGTACCCTCAGTGAGCAATCGCCCTTTGTGCATGATAATCACGCGATCGCAGAGCCGCTCCGCCGTGTCGAGCTGGTGAGTACTGACCAGGATGGCGCATCCCTCGTCGCGCAGGCGTTGTAGTTCCGCCTTGAAGGTGTACTGCCCGCGCGGGTCGATGCCCATCAACGGCTCGTCACACAGGAAGACCTTCGCGTCATGTACGAGCGCGCACACCACGGCGAGCTTTTGCTTCATGCCTTTTGAGAGCGTCCCCGCCAGTGCGTTCGCTTTGTCCGCGAGTTCGTAGCGTTGCAGCAGTTCATCGGCGCGCTGCTCGTACATCGGGAGCGTATCATAGCACATCGCCACGAGTTTCATATGCTCGCGCACGGTCAGCAGCTCGTAAGGGTTCGGTAATTCGGGGATAAACGCCAGCAGACGCTTCGCCGGCTGTTCTTGGGTTGCGAGGTCATAGTCGCCAATCTGGACGCGCCCTGAGTCGGGCTTGAGGATGCCCGTGATACAGCGCAAGGTGGTGGTTTTTCCTGCACCGTTCGGACCCAGCAGTCCCACAATCTCGCCCGGCTCCACGCGGAAGCTCACGCCATCCACCGCGCGGAAGCCTTTGAACGACTTGCTCAAGTTCTCTACGAGCAGCATCTCAGTTCTTGGGTTTACGGAAAATAGCGTCGTCGATGGGCGTATTGTGGCGCACGCGCTCCACTTTCGTCACGGCTTCAACGCCTGATGCTGACTGGCGAGTCGTAAAGGCGTACATAACCCCGTCCACCTTACGGTAGTCCTCGAAGAAGGTAGCGACGTTGATGCTGCCTTGTGGAGTTGGAGCTTGCATATCCATGCGCAACAGCAGGTATCGCTGGGTATCGATGTAGACCTTGATGGGGCTACCTGAACGCGACTGCGCCGTGATGACGTGGGCGGTGTGATTGCCCACTTTTTCCTGTCCCGTCAGTTTCGGGTTTCGAATCACCTTGCGGATGTCGTTCTGCACGCCGCTCTCCGCGCTCTGACGGATTTGTTCCAGTTCCGCGCCCTTCAGTTCGCGCAATCCCATCATCGGGTCCTTTGCCCAGCCCACTTTGCCGTCGTAGGCTTGCAGCACTTCGCCCAAGCCCTGAATCGTTGTTTTGACAAGAACCTTGTCAGGCGCTTTATAGAACACCTCATAGCGTCCCTGCAAGCCCTGCGCGGGGGACTGCATCGCGCCTGTCAACTGAATCGTGCGGATTTTGGCGGCTTGGGCAACCCCCATCGCCTGCGCCATTCGTTCCAGCACCTGCTGCGCCGTTTGCGGTCGTGCCTGTTGCGCCGTCGGCTGGAACATAAGCAGGCTGGTGACCCCAAGAGATAACGCCCAGAAACGCATCATGTTCATGATGTTCACCTGCGAGAAGTATACCCTATCGGGCTTCAAGGGAGGGCTTAACACTTTCTTAACTCATTTCGTGTATAATACAGGGTCTGTCTCTTATACACATCT
>JAOAFW010000421.1 GCA_026416065.1 Fimbriimonadales bacterium | reverse complement strand
GCAGGACATCCGCATGACCGAAACCGCCCGCTACGCCGACTTGCTGCTGCCCACCTGCCCGTTCACCGAGTACGAGGGCACTTTCACCAACTGGGAGCGGCGCGTGCAGCGGTTCTGGCAGGCGCACCCGCCGCAGGGCGAGGCGAAACCCGACTGGCAGGTGTTCGCCGAACTCTGGCTGCGCACACAACGCCAGACCCCGCCCTTCAACGCCCGCGAGGTGATGGCGGAAATCGCGCGGCTGGTTCCCACATTCGCGGGCTGCGCCTACGAGCAACTGCCCGACGAGGGCAAACGGCTCTGAACGGAGTGTTGACCCCACTGGAACCTGTTGCGGATACTGCCTGTGCCGGAGGTGTACTCCCTTCCGGTGATTGGTATGCCGTTTCCCTACTGGGATTACATCGAGGCGCGAGAAGGCGTGTGCGGAGGGCAGCCCGTTATTAAGGGCACGCGCATTCCGCTGCGGGTGGTCTTAGCCTGCTTGGTAGCGGGCGACACGCCGGAACAGATAATTACGGAGTTTACCGTACTTACGCCTGAGGCGATTCGCGCCGCGATTGCATTCGCTGCGCAGTCCGCGTTAGACGACATTCCCCTACCGCCTCTCCCCGCAACAAAAGGATGAAACTCAAGCGGGATGAGAACCTCCCCAGAACGCTTGCAGCGTCGCTGCGTGCGCTGGGCTACGATACGCTGACGGTGTACGAGCAAGAGCTACACGGGCGAAGCGACACGGAGGTCTGGCAGGCGATTGTTCCTGAGCAGCGATTCTTCATCACTCAGGATGTGGAGTTTGGCGATTTGCGCAAATATCCCGTAGGAACCCACGCTTGTCGGGGCGATTCGCAACGCAGGCATTCACTCCCGTCCCGAACGCGCCCGAATCTGCTCCTGCGCCGCGGCACGCCACTGCTTGACTTGCGG
This sequence comes from Fimbriimonadales bacterium, assembly GCA_026416065.1. Taxonomy (GTDB): domain Bacteria; phylum Armatimonadota; class Fimbriimonadia; order Fimbriimonadales; family GBS-DC; genus GBS-DC. Next base: position 10,634 of record JAOAFW010000421.1, on the reverse strand, counting down.
CTCGTCGGGCAGGGTGTTCAGCGTTTCCAGCGCGTCGGCGTAGAACCCCAGCTGATAGAAAATCACGGCGCAGACGCGGGGCGCGTGAGAGCGGTTGGCGCGCGCCCAGCGGAGCTGCTCCTGTTCGGCGGGCGTGAGCGTGCGGAACTCGTAGACGCTTTTCAGCCCATCGCCGGCTAACTCCGCGCCAGCGAGTGCTTCGATAGTCAAGCGGTACTCCACGCCAGCTTCCAGCGACACGCCTTCAGGAAGCGACGCTCGCTCGCCCTCTACCTTTAGGCTGAAACTTCGCGTGCCATCGGCGCGTTCCAGCCTGGCGCGGTAGCGCACAGCGTCGGGAACACGCTCCCAGCGGAATTCGGGCGTAAAGCTTTCCAACGCGGCGTTAGCGGGGCGGGGGTTCAGAAGGCGAATCGGGGCGGACGTGCCCTCGGGGATGCTGCGCAGGGCAGATGGCGGTCGCTCGAACCGTGCGGCAGAGGCAAACGCCCACTCGGGTAGGCGCGTTGCACCCTCATACCATGTGCCGTTCTCCTGACGCAAAGCAACAGATTCTGAACCGCCGCTGAGCAGCGCACGCCCACCGAAAAACAGAATCAGCGTCGCTGCAGCCGCCACAGGCAACCAGAAACGCAAGACCGGCGCCCACGCAGGTCTTTGAGCCACACGCGCTGCCTGTTCCGCCGTGAGCAACTGTTTGTAAGTTTCGCGGCAGACCGCGCATTCCGCGACGTGGTCGATATACTCATTATAGCGTCGGCATCGTCGCCCCCGCTCAGCCAGTTCCAGAATCTGTTCCGCGCTCAGGTGCGCTTGATTGTCATGATTTGCAGACCGCGCCATCTTTAAACAAGCCGCCTTCATATTCATCCTCCTTGCGAGATTTCCTACTCTAATCTCAGATACTTTGCCAGCTTCAGTGCGGCGCGGCGCAAGTCAGTCTGATTCGGTTTCGGCTCTTGCAGGGCGCGCCGTTCCGCCTCGGTCAACGGCGTATTTCCGTCGCGTTCCAGAGCCGCTACCGCTTCCTGTATTGCGTGCGCGCCCCCCAGCAGTTCAGGGCGATGCTGAATCAAATGAGCCAGTACTTTCGCTCGCCCACGCATCAGATGCGTGCGCACGGTAGCAGGACTCATCTGCAACATCTGCGCAATCGCGCTGGGTGTTTCGTGCTGAGCGTGCATCAGGATCACGCGCTGCTCGGCGTCCGAACAAACCTCTTTGACGACCCGCACCAGCATCGCCTGCGTCTGCTCGTCAGCGATCCGTTCTAAAAGACTCGCCTCGAACGAGTCCTGTTGCAGGTGATCTATACTTTCAGGGTTCGAAAGCTGCGTAAATGCGGTTTCGTGGTGTCGATGTACACGACTATAGTAGGTTATCAGGCAGTTGGCAGCGATGCGGTAGAGCCAGTGGTCAAACGGCGCGTTCAGTTCCGTCTTGGGCAGGGCGTTGCTCACGCGTAGCAGCACCTCTTGAACGAGGTCTTCACAGTCCTCCGCGCTGCGAGCGCGCGTCCGAAAATAGCGCTGCAGGCGCAGACGGCACTCTTCCAGCAAAGCCTCCAGCGTCTTTCCATCGCCCTGCTGCGCCTCCTGCGCCAGACGGTTCAGGGTGTCGCGACGCTCGTCCCGCAATTGATTCGCTCCCGAAGCCAGAGTAGATTTGTCGTTATTGTACCTTTCGGTGAAGTGTAGCTCGCGCACCCTCAGGCACGACAACCACAGGGCGTTTCAATTGTTTGTTTGCTATTCCGCAACAGATGGGTTATAATATATTGATGAGTCGCGAACTGCCGAGACGGGTATACGGCAAAACAGGTGTGCGGATGCCTATCCTGTCGCTTGGCGGAGCAGGCGTATTGCAAGACCTTAGCCGCAAGCGCGAAGCGATCGAGATTATCCGTGAAGCCGTTGACTCGGGCGTGTATTACTTAGACACGGCGCAGCAATATCGCGACAGCGAACGCATCTTCGGTGAGGCGGTCGAGGGCATCCGTGAGAAAGTATTCCTCAGCACCAAGAGCGCGGCGCGCGACTACGACGGCGCATGGCGCGACCTGCAACACAGCCTCAAACGCCTGCGCACGGATAAACTGGAGCAGTGGGTCGTGCATCATGTGTCGTACCCGCATGAGGTCGATCGTCTGTTCGCCGCCGATGGCGCGATTAAAGCGTTCCAGCAGGCGAAAGAGCAGAGGATTGTCAAATATATCGGCCTTTCAGGACATAACGACCCCGAAGTGCTGAAAACCGCGATGGAGCGATTCCCGTTCGACATGGTGCTGTTTCCGATCAACCCCACCGAGCCACATCATGCCCGCACCTTCATGAAGGAGTTTCTGGAGTACGCGCGGCGCAAGGGCGTGGGATTGGCAGTGATGAAGGTGATGGGCGTGGGACGTCTGGTGGGCGAGGGCAAGTTCACCGTAAGCGAGTTGTTTCGATACGCACTGAGCCACCCTGTGCATACGGCGGTGATTCTGCCCAACAGCCTGCGCGAGTTGCGCGAGTTAGTACAGGCGGCACGTGAGTTCAAACCGATGTCCCGCGAGGAGCTACGTGCTTTAGAGGAACGCGGCAAGCCCTTGACTGCACAAGTCGCGGGGATGTACCATCAGTGGCCCTGATTTGTTGTCTGGCTCTTGTGGGCATAACCCGCATCTTCCCTTGACCAGTTCATATTTGCGTCCGTCGTTGGGCATCTGAAGAGGTCTTGCTCGGCGCGGCGGCATCCGCGTCTCGACTACGTGCGGACAATCACCCTTGGTCTTACCTGAAGAGGGGTATACCCCGCACTTGGGGTATCCTTTGAGCATGCAAGTTCCGCTCCCCGACGGCTGGACGCAGGCGCAGTACGAGTGGCTGAACGCACTGGGGCAGGCGAAAGATCCTGCGCCACTGCTACTCCAGAACCGCGACTGGCAACAGGCTGCATGGGTGCGCGAGCGATTGGACGCTTTGCGCGGGCGCTCGCCTGCCGACCTGCGCCGACTGTTGCCTGCCGCACGAGGACTCGTGGTTATCGCCGATCGCACGGGTGATGTGGACACGCGCTGCTACGCGCGGGAACGCTTGCTTCAGATGCACGACGCGCTCTACGATCTCAACGACATCGCGCCCACGATGCGTTCACTGGAGGCGTTGTTGCCGAGCACGTCGCTCCCGCGTCAGGTGAATGGAGGGCGTGTTCTTGCGTCTCTTTATCGCTCGATGGGCGAATACGAGCGTGCGCTGCGTCAAGCGCGTGCCGCGCACGCGGCGGCGATTAAGCTCGCCGACGCTAAACTGCGCTCTCAGTGTGAGTATCTGCTGGCGACGCTTCACTACCTGCAGGGCGAACTGGATGCAGGTGTGCGGATGATACAAAGCGCACGCCAGTACGCTCAACGCGCCAGCGTGACAGTCAGCGTTGCGGACTGCTGGCTGTTCGAGGGTGTGTTGCGCCGAGCGCGCGGTGAGTATGACCTCGCGCTTCAGGCGTATCGGAACGCGGAACCCCTCTATGAGCAAGCGAATTTCCCACTTGGCGTTGCCCGCTGCATCGCAAACCGGGGGCTGGTCTACTGGACGATGGGGCTGTATGAGGACGCGCGACTGCATTATCGCGAGGCGATGCCGCGTTTTCAGCAGCTCGGCTCGGAATGGGATGTGGCGACCTGCACGCTGAATACGGCAATCCTGCTTCAGCATGACGGGGATATTGAAGGCGCGCTGGAGCTGTATCGGGACGCGCTACGCCGCTACGAGACGCTGGGTGACCGCGAGGGCGTCGCCTACTGCATCCAGAACATGGCGGATGCGGAAAATCAGGCGAGGCGTTATGCGCAAGCGGCGCAATATGCTCATCGCGCTGCAGCACTGTTCGAGCAGAGCAGTAACCTGCCCGCAGCGGCGCATGCCCGACAGGTCAAGGCACAGGCGTTACTGGCTCAGAACCGTCCCCGCGAGGCGTATCAGACGCTTCTTGCGGCACGCGAAGGGATACAAGCAAATCCGTTGCGAGCTATCGCCTATGCTTACCTTGAGGGCGAAGTGCACGCCAGACTGGGACGCCCTCAGGAAGCAGCTCGCGCGTTTCGCAACTGCCTGCAGCAGATTCAGCGACTTGACTCCCTCCGCGATGCGCCCCCCGAGGAAGTTGGACAATATCTGAGCCAGTTTCGCGAAATGGTCGCGTTGATTGTTGGCTATCATGGGGGCAGAGGCGACTGGCGAGCGGCATTTGAGGCGTGTCAGCGCGGCAAGGGCAACGCGCTGCGCCTCGCGTGGCAAGCGCCGCGAACGTATACCGAGCTGCGCCCCGCAGAGCAGCAACGCCTGAACACATTACGTCAGCGATACGAAAACGCCCTCACACACCAAAGTCGCGCGAAAACGCCTGTGGAGCAACGACGCCTGCGCCGTGAGACGGAGCGCCACCTGACCGCGTGGCGCAACTATCAGCGGGAACTCGCCGCGCGATACCCTCGCCTGCGCTGGCGGCAACCTGAGCCGCTCGCGCCGGAGCAACTGCCCTTAGACAGCGAGACGCTCCTGATGGAATATGCTGTCGCGTCTGATCGGCTCACCATCGTATGGGCGCGGCGTCAAGGTGGGCGCGTGCGAGTCGGCGGAAGTGTGCAGCGCGTTGCGGAAGAGACCCTGCGTGGCACGATACGGAACTTGCTTGCCAACATGGAGCGCGAAGCCCCGCTGGAAACCGTTCACAAGGATGCGCGACAGCTGTACGACTGGCTCGTCCGCCCGCTGGCGGCACAGCTTTCGGGCGTAAAGCGCGTGATTATATGTCCCGATGGCGATTTGCACGCTGTCCCATGGGCGGTGCTGCGCGACCCTGCAGGACGATACTTCCTGGAGCGTGTGGCGATTGTTAATTGCCCTTCCGCCTCGGCGTGGGCGGCAGCAGAGCGGATGGCACGGGGCAAGGGGACGCCACAAGGCGTGCTGACCGTCGCGGTATCGGAGTTTCGAGGGGCGGAGGGCGACACCCGCGCGCAGCTCAGTCCCCTGCCCGGCGCAGAGCGCGAAGCACAGGCAGTGCAACGCATCTGGGGACACAAAGCGCGGACACTGCGTAACCTGCAAGCCACCCGCGCCGCAGTACTGCAGGGGATCCCGCGCGCGAATGTGTTGCACTTCGCCACGCACGCCCTCCCCAATCTACGGATGCCGATGCTCAGTGCGCTCGCGTTGTGGGATGGAGATTCGCTACAGTGGCTCTATGCCCACGAGATACTGCAAAACCGCCTGAATGCTCGCCTCGCTGTGCTGTCCGCCTGTCGCACGGGCATCGGGGCACATACCGCAGACGGTGCGCTGGGGTTACACTGGGCGTTCCTTGCAGCGGGCTGCCCCAGCGTGCTGGCAACGCTCTGGCGTTTGCCGGACGACGCCGCACCCGTGTGGGCGGAAACCTTCTATGCACGCTACAAGGCGGACGACAGTGCCACCGACGCCTTGCGCCGCGCATGCCTGCTGCTGCGCCAGAACCCGCGCTTCGCCCACCCCCGCTACTGGGGTGCATGGCAGGCGTTCGGGGCGCAGTAAAGCGCACTGAAGGTTATCGCCCCGCTCGAGGCGAAGAGTCCCCCCCTCCCCCTGAAAACTCCCGCACTCTGTCCTAACCAGATAGAGAGATTTGAACGGCAACGAACAAGCTTTATGGCTTGCTCCGCTCCGCCTCACCTTTCTCTGGCTTCGGTTCGGGTAGGACGTACGGCTCGGAACGCCATAGCACGAAGTTGTACTTCTTCCATTCACCACGTTCGGTCGTAAACTCGATTTGCACCCTCCGCAAGCGCGCCGCCATCAAGCGGGAACCTGGCTCTCGTTGCAACACATTCTGGATAATTTCATACAAATCTTTGTCAATCTCTCCGTGAAATGACGAGCTAATATAACCATGAGCAGTCTGGATGAACGGTCTGCGCTCTTCTGGAACGATAAACAGGCGCACTGCTGGCTCCTGAGGCATATTGGCGAATTGGGAGTCCGAGTCTTCGGAAACCCCAAAATACTCATATCCCCATTGTGTGTAGTAGAGATTCAGAAGTTCCTCCGTCGCGTCAAGGGTGTCTTCAGGTAAAGGTTCGCTAAACAGTTGTTGGGCAGGCGGGAACTGGTCGCCCAGCGCTTCGTTGAAGCGGCGTTGCTGGGTAGGATTGAGCCGGCGCCGGAGCAGCCACTGTCCTGAGGCGAGCTGCTGGCGTTGCGCCGCGTTCAGCGATGCCAGAAAACGCAGCGCGGGCAAACAGGCAATAAGTGGTTCGAACTCGAATCGCGTGAGCGGATGCATAAAGAAGTGGCGTCCCTGAATCAAAAACTCCACCTGCGCCTCGGTGAGTTTGCCCGCTAACGCGACGTAGTCGTCCAATGTGAGCCAGCCTTGCTGTTCATATTTTTGTTCCAGTGGGCGCAGTAAGGCTTCTGACAGCTCGTACTTCCGCAGCGCCCAGTAATGTTGATGACGTACTAACAGGTAGCCCGACTCGTCCACGCGCAGCCAGCAGAAGCGCGTAAGGCGAGCAAGAGCGGGACGCGGCGCAGTTTGGTAGGCAGACTCCCCGTAGAGGCGTCGGAATCGGAAAGCGTCGCTGATGACGGGGCGGCGCGTTACCCACGCAATCTGCTCCAGCACGTCGACCGTTGTCACTTGAGGCGAGCGCACGGCGTCGCTGCTCACATACTCTGGCGAGCGCGGCGCGGGACGGTCGTTGCGCGGGGGGACGCGCTCGGGAAACGCCTCCAGCAATTGCTCTTCAGACATCGCCCATGCCGTCCAGAACCGCCAAAGCGGCTGATCGGAAAGGTAGGGAACCACATTGAAGGCGAGCGCGTATTCATGGCGCGTTAGGCTGCGCGATGTGTTGCTTTGACCGTCGTAGGTGAACTCGGACGCAGACAGGCTCACCAGTTGATACTCTATCATGTTCAGGCGCGAGCCAACACGGAGCCACACTCCAGCAAATTCGGGATTATACGGTGCAGTTTGCTCGGTGAAACGGTCGCTCGACTCTTCGGATGCCGTTTCCTTCTCAAACCATTTTCGGTCGCGCATCCAGTTGGGCAGCAGGGCGTCGCGCCCCAGCGCGAACACGCCTGGTACAGGTTTCGTACTGAGACCTATCGTGTGTCCGTTTATAAGCGCATCGACAGCACGGTCAGGCAGCGACGCCAAACAGTGGTAAAGCGTGTACTGGTCACTGAAGAAAAGCTCATCGGTCTCGACCCACTCGTCTTCAGGCGTTCGACGCATCGGGCGTGTAGGGGTCATACCGTATAGTACGCTGAGTCGTGTTTCTTGCTCAGGAGTAAGCGAATCGCGTTTTTCCCACAGGGCGTTCCACTCTTTTCCGCGCTGCTCCAGACTCAGCTGCCGTATTTCGCGTGCGGCTCGAACGAGCTCACGGAGAGCGCGGTGGCGCACCTCACGCGCGGCGTTCGCGAGTTTCTCTTCCTGCAAGCGCGTTTCATCGGGTATATACAGGATATAGCCGCCATCTTCGTGTTTGCGCCACTCGTAGCGGAACAGTTTGGCGAGCTGGATCAAAATCTCGTGCGCAGGGCGGTCTTCCACGAAAATGGCGACTTTCTCCCCCGCGATAGCGTCCTGGCAGCGCAGGGAGATACCGGTCTTCCTCCCCACTTGTTGAAGAGCCTCGCGCAGGGGCTCCATTTTGAGCCACACCGTTATCCGTCGCTGGAGCAGCGGGTCGCCTGAAAGGTTCGCACTTTGCGCGCTCCCTACGCTAAGATGAAGCAGCGCGACTACGACACACAACCATCTCCACAACATAATCTCACCCGCGAGGAATTTCAACCCTCGACGGGCAATTCCTGCAATGCAGTGCCGATGCGCGCTGTCCTCCACACTGCCTTGGCGTTATTCAACAGATGATTCTCAAGATGTCAACCGCTCAGTTTCTCGCACTCCAGGTCTGCTCTGAGACGGACACATTCGGCGTCGGTTCGAACTCCATTAGCAGCACGAATGCGCCCGGACTCTCCTCGATTTTCACCTCTGAGCGGATTTTGAGCGTGCGCATCAGCCCTGTCTCCTTGTCAATCACGATTTCCAGCCCATCCTCTTTGCTGCGCTCGTTCTTGATGCGTCCCGTTAGTGTAATTTGCTTCTCGGTCTCGCCCGCGACTTTAAGTTGGGTAATCTGTTTGCGGAACTTCTCCTGACTGCTTTTGCCGCCAAGCAGGAACACAAGGTCGTAGCTGGGCACGACATCTGCTCCTGTAAGGTGCTCCAGCAGTGCGGCGCCGGAGTTGGCTACGGGTTTTGCCTCCTCACCCGCCTTGAAGGTCTGCCCGTCGCTGACGATGCGTCGTCCCTCGCCCTGAGTGTTCATATCCTTCACCAGCAGGTTGATTCGCGCAGGTGGTTGCGCCGTGTATGCATAGAGAAATCTCTGTAGCGGCGTCCCTTCAGGATAGCGCGGCGTGACCATCGACACGGTCAGCGTCGTCTTGCTCTGCAGGCTCTGCAGTTGTGCATACGCCTGGAAACTTTTCTGCAGCCATTCGTCCGCCGCTTTGTCTATTTGCGCATAGCTCAACGCCATACACGCCAACGCCATCACAACGCTCATCCCTCGCATAGCAGGGAAAGTGTACCTCACTGCGAAACGGTATTCTGTGCGCGGCTGGTTGATTGGGCTGGGGCTAATCCTGCTGCTGAACCTGATTGCCGTCGGCTACTGGCACTACGACGACGGCTTGCAGGAGAGTTTCGAGAACTTGGACACGCGTGTTATCCTGCAACGCCTGCAGCAGCCCAACTCGGCTTGGAAGTGGTTTGTGGGCGACTGGGTGCTGGGCAACGGCTTCTATCGTCCGCTGCCAAGTGTGCTGTATCAACTGGACTACAGGCTCTGGGGCGAGAACCTGCTGGCGTGGAAGTGGACGAACGGCGCACTGACGACGCTGAACGCTTTGCTGGTAGTGGCGTTTGGGTGGGCGCTATCGGGGCGGCGCGATTTGGCGCTCGCTGGCGGGCTGATTTTCACCTTCTGGCAGACGGGGCTATTGCCTGAGCCTCCGTTCTGGCTGAGTTGGATTGGGCTTGCTGTGGGCATATTATGGGGTTGGCGTGTGGGCAATCTGAGACAAGGCATGCTATGGGGCTGTGTGGCGTTCGCGCTAATTGTGGAGTTGCGCTTCATCCCCACGCTACCCGATATTCACATGCAGGGCTTCGCCTATCGTGCCGTTGGCTGGATACCGGGGCGCACGGCGACGCTGATGACACTGTGCGCACTGATTGCGCTGACAGGAACCTGCCTGTACGCCCGCACGGGCAAGGTGCGCTGGGCGGTGACGGGGCTTTTGGGCTTTGTGGGCGCGCTGATGAGCTATGAGCAGGCGGTCGTGTTGCCGATCCTGATGGGGTTGGCGGGGTGGGTTGCGGCGCGCCCTCGCTTTCCAGCCCTCTCCCTCACGGCGTGGGACAGGGGGGTGAGGTCAGATGCAGACGTGCTCACGCCCATCGCGTTGTTTGCGCAAGGGGATGCCGGTGGTGAAACGCATGCCCTCACCCCCGACCCCTCTCCCGCCGCGCGGGAGAGGGGAGCCGACTCCCCCTCTCCCACCGCGTGGGAGAGGGGGCAGGGGGGTGAGGGCAAGCATCGTTTCCTACTCCTCCCTCTCCTCTGCGTGCTGTTCCTGCTGCCCTACCTCGCCTTCTATCGGGCGAACATCCCCACGCAAACGCAGTATCACCAGCAGCGCCTCAAACGCTTCAGAATCATGCCAGAAACCACGCTCTACTGGCTTATCCCCACCGGGCGCGAGGCAATCACGCAGATGGATGTGGCTCGCACTGCGCCATTCAACCTGCTGATGCCTCCGTTCTGGATGGGGCTGCTGGGGTTGGCGGCGTATCTGGGGGCGTTGCGTGTGGGGCTGCGGGCGGGCTGGCTCGGTTGGCTCGGCGCGCTGCTGGCGTATGCGCCCGCGATGCCCGTGCTGCCTCTGACGCACTACTACTACCTGCCCACCGCCTTCCGTGCGCTCTGGGCGGGTATACTTCTGCTATGCCTGCTTACACTGCGCCCGACGAGAAGGGTTACTTCGGTCGCTTTGGTGGACGCTATGTGCCTGAAACGCTCATCCCTGCGCTCGACGAGCTGACTGACGCCTACCTGCACTTCAAAGACGATGCTGACTTCCAGCGCGAGCTGAACTACTATCTGATTACCTTCGCGGGACGCCCGACGCCGCTTTACTTCGCGGCGAACCTGAGCGCAGCGGTGGGCAGGCAGGTGTACATCAAGCGCGAGGATTTGTGCCACACGGGGGCGCACAAAATCAATAACGCGCTGGGGCAGGCGATATTAGCCAAGCGCATGGGCAAGCAGCGTATTATCGCCGAGACGGGCGCAGGGCAACACGGCGTGGCGACGGCGACCGCGTGCGCGCTGCTGGGGCTACAGTGCGAGGTGTATATGGGCGCGGAGGATATGCGCCGACAGGCACTGAATGTGTTTCGGATGAACCTGCTGGGGGCGAAGGTGGTTCCTGTGGAGAGCGGCACGGCGACGCTGAAAGACGCCACCAGCGAGGCGATTCGCGACTGGGTAACGAATGTGCGCACAACGCATTACATCATCGGCTCATGTGTGGGAC
>JAOAFW010000381.1 GCA_026416065.1 Fimbriimonadales bacterium | reverse complement strand
CCTCAGCGGTCTGCTCGCCGATGGCGTGTGCCAGTCCCAAGACAGCGTGCGCCACACGCTGGCTCAATTTCCGCCGACTGATGTGGAACACGCGCTCCTCGGACTGCCGGATCCGCTCCGCTAAGTTGCGCAGCAGCGCGAGGGCAAAGTCAGGGTGTTCCCGGAGCAGGTTCTCGAACTGCTCCGCAGAGAGGTAGCGCACCTCGGTCGGTTCCAGCGCCTCGACGGTGGCGCGAATCCAGTGTCCGGTGAGAATTGTCGTTTCGCCGAACGAATCGCCTTCCCCCAGAATCGCATAGGTCAACGCACTGCCGTCGGGCGCGATTGTGTAGACCTTCATTAGCCCTTTCTCGACAACCCACCAGCCGCCCGGCTCGCGTCCCAGCTCCAGACGCTCGCCCGGATTATAACGCACGGAGAGCATACGGCTCAGGATTTCGTGCGTCTCGTCTTCACTGAGCCACTGAAACGGGCTGGCTTTCACCAGCGCCCATTTTACTGTCATGGCGGGTTCACCTCGCTGATAGGATACGCCTTGCGCAGGCGAGGAAATACACCATTGCGTAGGAGCGCAAGACGATAGGAGTATACCTGAAAATAGCACCTCACCCTGTGGTATAATCGCGCCGTTATGAACCCTATCCTACAGGAGGCATTCGGATGAGTCAGGTGAAGGTATCTATCATCTACTATAGCGCTACTGGAACGAACTACCGCATGGCTCAGGAAGCGGTGCACGCGGCGGAACAGGCGGGCGCGGCAGTGCGCATGCGCCGCGTGCGTGAACTGGCGCCGGAGGAAGCCATCAATCGGCGTCCAGAATGGAAAGCCCACCTGGAGGCAACCCGCGACATCCCCGAAGCAACTTTAGATGACATCGACTGGGCAGATGTGATTGTTCTCTCTACACCCACCCGCTTCGGTCTGGTCTCCGCTCAAATGAAACAGTTTCTCGACTCGACAGGTCCGCTCTGGGCACAGGGCAAACTCACCAACAAGGTCATGACCTTCATGACCAGCGCACAGAACCTCCACGGCGGGCAGGAGATGACCCTCCTGTCGCTCTTCGTGGTGGCAGCGCACTGGGGCGCGATTTTAGTCCCGCCGGGCTATACATCCCCCGCCATCTTCGAATCGGGCGGCAATCCCTACGGAACCAGCACGATTCCTCAGCCTGAAGGTCTCAACGAGAGCCTTGTTCGCACAATTCACCATCAGGTGCAACGAGCGATTCAGGTTGCCGAGTGGATCCTAAGGGGGCGGGAGGCGACTCCGTCATAAGAGCCACAGAGCATGTCAGGCACGACACGCTTGCTCGGGCCGCACCCAAAATATCTGACCACTATGCTCAAACCCGAAAATCGACTCGCAATCTTAATGCACGAGGGTATTCGTGGCAAGTTTGGCAAAACAGGACTGGGCTTGCTGCGCTACAGTAACCACTCAATTGTGGCGGTGATTGACCGCGAATGCGCGGGGCAGTCCCTGCCAGAACTCACAGGTATCCCGCGCGAGGTTCCCATCGTTGCGTCGGTGCAGGAGGCGATGGCGTATCGCCCAGACACGCTGGTGATCGGGATTGCACCGTCGGGGGGTGTGCTCCCGGCTGAGATGTGGCGCGAGGTGCGCACGGCGGTTCTTGCAGGGCTAAACCTTGTGAACGGCATGCATGCGCCTCTGGCGAAGCACCCCGACTTAGAGCCGTTCCTGCACAGTTGTCAGTGGATCTGGGATGTGCGGAAGGAGCCACCGGGCTTAGGCGTCGGGTCGGGTAAGGCGCGTCATCTCCGCTGCAAGCGGGTGCTGACCGTCGGAACCGATATGGCGGTCGGCAAGATGACCGTAAGCATAGAGATGCATCGCGCCTGCCTGCAACAGGGTAGCCGTTCGCGCTTCCTGGCGACAGGGCAGACGGGGATTATGATCGAGGGCAGTGGCGTGCCGTTGGACGCGGTGCGTGTGGACTTCGCCTCGGGCGCAGTGGAAAAGTTCGTGTGCGAGCTGGCGGAGGACGCTGAGATAATCCACATCGAGGGACAGGGCGCACTTACCAACCCCGCCTCTACCGCCACTTTGCCCTTGCTGCGCGGCTCGCAACCCACTCACCTGATCCTGGTGCATCGCGCGGGGCAGACGCATATCCGTACTTTCCCCGATGTACCGATTCCGCCGCTGCCCGAAGTGATTCGGATTTACGAGGAAGTCGCCACGATGGGCGGAGCGTTTTGCCCATCGAAGGTGGTTGCAATTGCACTCAACACAGCACACCTGACCGACTCGGAGGCGCGCACTGCCATCGCGCAGGTCGAAGCCGAAACAAAATTGCCCTGCACCGACCCGGTGCGGTTCGGCGCAGGGCAGCTATTACAGACTATAATGGACAATGGGTAGGAGTGCAAAGACCTACAGGTGTTGGGCAATTTTCTGTTCAATCGCGCCTTTGGGCAACGCGCCCACGATCTGTTCCACCACTTGCCCGTTTTTGAATAGCAGCAGGGTCGGAATGCTCATAATTCCGTACTGCATCGCCAGGTGCTGCTCTTGATCGACATCGACTTTGAATACTTTCATTTTGCCTGCATATTGATGTGCCAGTTCTTCAACAATCGGCGCGATGAGTCGGCAGGGTCCACACCACACCGCCCAGAAATCCACAAGCACAGGGACGGGCGAGTTGATTACCTCCGCCTGCCATTCATCTTGAGTGATAGCCTTCGCCATAAGCATAACCTCCTTAGAATAGTGGCTTAGTATACCATATTCCTCACTTAGCGCAACGCTTCTTCCAGCGCGGTTGCAGCGTCGGTGCGCTCGTCGCGATACTTGACGATGACAGGGGTGTAGAGTTGCACGCTGTGCCGTCGCGCGAAGTCGCTAGTGGCGGGGCGACTGCCTGCCACTACGACCGCGTTCTCGGGCACAATCAGAGGGGAATCACCCTCCGCGCGAATGACACGCTCGTTCACTGTGTCGTACAACGGTACGGAGCGCGTGAGGATGACCCCTGCACCAATTACTGCGCCGCGCTTGACCACGGTGCCCTCGAACACACCTGAACAGCCGCCCACCATCACATCATCCTCGATAATGACGGGCAACGCGCCTACAGGCTCCAGCACACCGCCAATCTGACAGCCCGCGCTCAGGTGGACTCGCGCCCCAATCTGCGCACAGGAGCCGACCAGCACATGGGA
>JAOAFW010000253.1 GCA_026416065.1 Fimbriimonadales bacterium | reverse complement strand
TCGCGGCGAGCGTGCGACTGATAATCAGGCTGCCCACCATCTGTTCCAGCATGCTGGCGTGCAACAGCCCCGTCGTAAAGCCCGCCCACGCCGCTGTGTTGGGGTTCGTCAGCAACGCAAGGCATGCCAGCACAATCAGCGGGAAGTCGGGAGTCGCTGGACCGAGGCGCAAACTGTTCGCCCAGACTCCCTGTGCCACCGCCGCTGCCAGCACCAGCAGTAGCCAGCGCAGCGTCCGCGCCCAACCGCCCGAAAGCAGCAGGCGCGTCAGCCAGTGCGGTTGCACTCGGTCATAGTCATAACGCAGTTTGCCGATGGTCGCAATCCTCCAGTGGGAGTATACTCTATGAGCAAAGCTGCCGCGCCTGCATTTCACACGCCCGACGCATCGGCGCGGACATTACTTCGAGGTGGAACGCTCTTTCGGGGGCCATGACGGTTCGGGACGGGATTGGAGCCACTGGTCGACAGTGCGCTTCGGTATACCGAGCATCATTTGCCAGAATCGCAGGGCGCGCGGGCTAAGACTCCGTCCCTGACGCGCTATCAGCCATCGACGCAGGCGTGCTTTGCCGTAGTAGCGCAGCATCCAGCGCAGGGCGTTCAGGTCGCCATGCTCAATAATGCGCAGACAGATATAGCTCTGATATCTTTCAGGTGAGAGGGCGTGAAACTCTACATCCCAGAAAAGGGGGCGCAGAAATTCGGGCAGTCTGGTTTCCTGAGCCATGCGGTCTACCTCCCCCGTTTCACCAGCGCGACACGAATCTGCTCAAAATCGACGGCAGGGCGCACCCACGCCTTTTTCACGGAGTATTGCCGGTCGAGCCAGACGCGCTCCACCACGCCAATCGGCAGGTTCGGCGGATACTTGCCCCCCAACCCTGCACTCACGACCTTGTCGCCCGCCTGAAGCGGTGCCTCAGGGGGGATGAAGTTGAGCATCAGCATGCTCTCGCCGCGCCCTTCGCAGACGCCCGTGCTGGCTTTTTGGGGGTTGAGTACTCGCGCACTCACCGCCATGCGCGGGGCGGTGAGCATCCGTACAATCGCCGTGGCAGTGTCCGCCCGCTCAACGACACCAATCAGTCCCTCACCCCCCATCACAGGCGCGCCCGGCAGTACCCCGTCGCGTGAACCCTTATCAATCAGCAGCGTTTGCTGCCCGGGCTGGGGATAGACTGCGACTACGCGGCAGCCGACCCACTCGCCCGGCAACTGCGGGCGCAGGTTTAGTATCTGGTGCAGCGATTTGTTCTCAGCGGCGACAGCTCGCATCTGTTCCAGCTCTTGCTTCAGCCGCGCGTTCTCAAGGGCGAGATGGTCGTAGTCACGCAGCGCTTCCCGCGCCCGCGTAAGCGTTGCGAAGAACTGACCGGTGCTATCCGTCGCTGTCCGCGCGCCACGCTGCAGGGGCAGGAGTAAACCCCGTATCAACGCCGTGAAGGGGTTGGACTCCCTGTGATGCATCCGGTGATTGTGATAGACGCCCAGCGCCAGCCCAAGCGCCGCCAGAATCAACCATGTCCAGCGACGGCGTTTCATGGGCTTCACCTCTTACGGGGCGACTGCGAGGTCTGCAACACTTTGCGCAACATCGGG
>JAOAFW010000242.1 GCA_026416065.1 Fimbriimonadales bacterium | reverse complement strand
GCGCCCCGCGCCTTTTGCGCCTTTACCGCGCGAGCGGGGCAGCCCATCCGAAAAGCCCAGATGGGGATGATGGCAATGCGCACATGACATCGTGTTGTCATCCGAGAGGATAGGGTCAAAGAAGAGCAGCTTGCCCAGCTCTACTTTCTCCGGCGTGGCGGGGTTGTCTTCAGGTTGCACAACCGGCGGGAACGGTTTCTGCAAGCCTGTGTCGGGGTTGCGTTCATCCACCGGCGGTGGGTTGGGAACCAGCGCGCCGTTAACCATCCGCATGCCCACATACCGATCTTCCGAGACCGATGCCCCAATCAGCAACAGCGGCAGCAACGCCGTGGTTAGCCCGAACAGCCAGCGCGATTTGCTCATCGTTGACGCCTCCGTGCTGTAGTTTCGACTTGGCAGTCAAAAATCCTGCAGGAACCTGCTTTATCCTGCGCCTCGCGGTTCAGAAGGGGTATCGGGTTGGGGCGGCTCCGTCTGGGATTGCTGAATCACCCATCGCCACAGCGCGCGTGCTGGCTCCGCCAGCATAATCACGACGATGACCAGTAGCATGAACTGGTGGAGCCCAATCAGAAACCCCAGGTACTGAGCAATACGCTCGCTGTTGCCGAAAGCGGAACGCAGCAAGGAAAGCGCACTCTCGGAGTATGCAGCAGCAACGGCGATGACCAGATAGCCCCCCAGCCAGAGAACGAACACACCCACAACCCACAGCGCGGTTCGTATCGCTTGCACGGTTGCACCTCACTCTGGATTATACATCCGTTTTTGGGCGATTCCTACCAGCGCGCCCAGAAAAAACGCCTGTGCAGAGCAGTAGACCCACAGAAGCAACGCGACGAGCGACCCCGCTGAGCCATAAAGGGTGGCGACGCTGGAGTGCGCAAGATACAGGCTGATGAGGGTGCGCATTCCGAGCAACAGGAGTGTGCAAACGACTGCGCCCAGCAGTGCATGGCGAAATGGGGGGCGCGTTGCGGGCAGCAGCCAGTAAAGCAGGGCGATTCCCAAACTTAGCAACACGGGCAACAGCGAGCGGTTCAACGCCCAACCGAGCCAGTAGATGCCGGGCAGATGGTCAGGCAAGCGTGCTCGCGCTGCGGTGAGTGCAACCTCCAATATCGCACTGACGAGCAATAGCAACACCAGCGTCAGTACACCCAACGCTCCCATCAGGCGCGTAATGAGCCAGTTTTTGACGCCGATTTCGGAGTGCGGTGGAGCGTCCCACAGTGCATCCAGCGAGGCTTTCAGGCTCTGCATCAGCCCCGACGCGCCCCAGAGCGCAAGCAGCAACCCGAACAGGGTCGCGCTTGCGCCCGAACCCTGGAGTACCGTGCGTTGAATAAGCTGCTCGAAGCCGCGCGCCGCGCCCTCACCCATCCCGCGCCGCACAGTGGAGAGTATTTGTGTCGTCGCCTGCTCACTACCCAAAAAGTAGCCCGCGATGCCCGTGAGGGTCAGTAATAACGGCGCGAGGGTAAGCATGCTGTAAAACGCCAGCGCCGCCGCATGGCGCGACACTGCATGGCGCGACCAAAGCGCGCTGACTTTCAAGACAAACTGGTAAAGAACCTTCACAGGGGAACATGATACTGATGCGGACCCGAAAACCAGATGGGGCTCCCCTGTGTCCGCTCTCACCGTCGCGCCGCCACAAGGCTTTGCCGGTAGGTCGGATGGCTCAGGTGGTCGATGTCCACGCCGCCGCGCGAGCGTGCGCTGTGAATGAAGTAGCCGTCGCCGATATACAGTCCCGTGTGGTCGATTTCTTTCCCCTTCACAGCGAAGTAGAGGCGGTCGCCGGGGCGTAGGTCTTCAAAACGGGTGATGGGCGTGCCCACTTTCGCCTGGTCGCGGGCGCGGCGGGGCAAACGGATGCCCATCTGCTCGTAAATCATCTTCACGAAGCCAGAACAGTCCAGCCCTGTGCGCGGGTCGTTGCCCCCCCAGCGGTAGCGCACGCCCAGAAAGCGCATCGCCAGACGCGTGACATGGCTCGGGTCTGCCCCGCGCGGTAGGGTATAGACCACATCGTAGGGGGTCAGTTTGACGGCGTGTTTAGGCACCCAGCCGAGTGCGCCGTTCGTCATCAGCACGCCATACCAGTCACCGCGTTGCTGCGCCATCATCAGGTAAAACCGTGCCGCAACCTGCGGATACAGCACCCCGCTATGGACGTGCGGCTGCGCGTAGATAGGTGTAGGGCGAGTCGTCTCAATGAGCCTGCCAATTCGATGCGTCACATAGGCAGGCTCGCGCGTCTTGCTCCGACTGGGCAGCGATCGGCTCTGGGGCATCTTATGCGCTCTCGACCTCCTGCAACGACTGCACTTTCAAGTTCCGCACGCGATGACGCTCGGCGATTAAGATGCAGCGCAGCGTCTCCAACGCGCGATTCAGGTCGTCGTTGATAATCAAGTAGTCGTACTGAGGGATATATTCCATCTCTTCGCGGGCGTTCATCAGGCGTAGTTGGATGGCTTCTTCGTCGTCGCGTCCGCGTCGGCGCAGGCGTTGCTCCAGCTCCTGCAGCGAGGGCGGCGCGATAAAAATTAGAATCGCTTCGGGGAAATACGCCCGCACCTGCATCGCACCCTGCACATCGATTCGCAGCACGACATCGCGTCCCGCATCGCGCAGGGCTTCCATCTCGCGGCGCGGTGTGCCGTACCAGTTGCCATGCACCTCCGCATACTCCAGAAACGCGCCTTCTTCGCGCAAGGCGTGGAACTCCTCTTCCGTCACGAAGTAGTAGTCCAGCCCATGGCGCTCGTTGATGGCTTGCGGGCGCGTGGTGTAGGTTACCAGTCGGCGCACATTGGGCGCGACCAGCTGCCACTGCTCGATGAGTGTATCCTTGCCCACGCCTGCGGGGCCCGAAAGCACCATGAGCAGTCCGCGCGCGGGCGAGCCGGGTTTTGCCAGAGTATTCAACACTTC
>JAOAFW010000207.1 GCA_026416065.1 Fimbriimonadales bacterium | reverse complement strand
GCGCGGCGCAATGAAGTCGCTACCTGCCACATGCGACGGTCATGTGGCACGGGCAGGTTCTCCAGTACCAGCAGCACCCTTCGGGGTTGTTCCTCGAGCGTGGGTACACGCTCCACTTCGGACTCTTTCAGCATACTAACTCCTGCGCGACAGGCATTGGGGTCGGCGTCAGCCCCATCAGCTGGGACACACGCTCTGCGTGCGCCCGAATCGAGTATTGCTCCGCTGTGCGACGGGCTTCAAGGCTTAGTCGCTCCCGATTGAGATAAGCGCGTTCCATCAAGTCGGCTAATCGCGTGGGGTCGCGCTCGGTCAGCACATAGCCGCTCACGTCGTCCCTGACAACGGCGGGCATTCCGCCGGCATTCGTCACAACAGCAGGCACGCCACATGCCAACGCCTCCAGCAAGGCAGTGGGCAGTCCCTCCCACAGCGAGGTCATCACGAACACATCCGCCCGATGATAATACGGCAGAATCGCCGCGCGCGGGAGCAAGCCCGTCATCACCACGGAGTCTGAGACGCCATTTTGCTGGATGGCGTTGCGTACTTCGGTTTCCACCGGGTTGAAATCGTGCGAACCGCCGACAATCGTGAGCGTTGCGTCGGGGAACCGCGCGCGGAACCGGGCAAAGCCCGCAATTAACAGTTCCAGTCCCTTGGAGGCGTCCAGCCTGCCCACGAACAGTATCTGCGGTGCGCCTTCCTCACGCTCGGTGGGCGGAGTGTATTCGTCGATCTCGATACCCAGCGGGGTGTAGTGGATCTTCTCGGCGTGCTGAGGGAACTTATTTACATAATACTCATAATCGGCGGGGCTAATGGTGAACACGCCCTGCGCACGAGCAATCACGCGCGCCTCCATCCGTGCAAACCACGCCCGAAACGCGCGCCAACGGAATAGCGGGTGCGACTTCCACTGCTCAAAGAACGCCGACTGTCCATGCGTGTTGAAGAACAGGGGTACATCGTCGTGCATAAACGCCAGTCCGTGTTCCGCACGCTGGATGTAAATCGCCGCGCCCATCCGTAGAAACTCCGCCTTTTGACGCTTCAAGGCGTTCAGGAATTTGAAGTTGAGCGGGATTCTCGAGCGGCGTTGCTTCTCGTCGTCCACGTAGAGCAGGGGCAGGAACGGACGCTCCACCTCCTTAATCTTCACCGTTGTCCACTGGCGCAGGGGCAGCTCGGGGTCGGTCGTAATGCCGACGCAGTAGAGTTCGACGGGAGCATAGCGGCTGAAGTTTTTCGTGTACTCCAGCACGCCGCCCATCGGATACTCGGCGAAGTCCCCTGCGTACGCCAGAATTAGCTTCCTCATCGTTGCTCTCTACTTACCGCGCCCGCAGCCCAGCAGGTTGTCATAAAACTCTATTAGTTTCTCGCGGCTGTGTTCCCAGCTGAGGCAATCTAAAAATCGTTTGCGCCCGAACGCGCCCATCTGTGCGCGCCTGTCGGGATTATTCAACAGGTCAATAATCGCTTGTGCGAAGGCTTTCTCGTCGTTGTCGGGGATATAGACTGCTGCGTCCTGTGCCGAGAAACGCGACTCTTTCAGGTCGAACGATACAATCGGCAGTCCCACCGCCATATACTCGATCACTTTATTCATCGTGGAGACATCATTGAGCGGGTTTTTGGGGTCGGGCGCGAGCGCGAGGTCGGCGGTACTGAAATAACGCAACAGGTCGGCGTCGGGGATGCGCCCTGTGAATTCTACGAACTCGGTCAGGTTCAACTCTTTGGACAGCTGCACGAGGTCGGGGTACATATCGCCCCCGCCAATCAACGCGAAGTGGCAATCTTTGTAGCCGAAGGTGTGTACAACATGGCTAATCGCGCGCAGCAGGTAGTCCACGCCGTCCTGTGCGCCCATCACGCCCAGATACACGCCCAGATACTTGCGCCCGCGCTTGAGCGCAGGGTCAGGTTCCACGCGCTGAAATCGGCTGGCTAAGGGTCCGCTACGCACAATCGCGATGCGGTCGGGCGGTATGCCTCCGCGCTCCATCGCCACACGCCGATACGATTCGTTCGTGGCAATCACGGCGTCGGCGGTGCGGTAGGTTTGTTTCTCCAGCCACAGCAGCCCCTTGTGGAAAAAGCCCCGACGGTTGAAGCGTGACTCGTACAGCTCGGGACACAAATCGTGTTGGTCGAACACGAATTTGACCCCCTTGCGTTTGTAGTGGCGCCCGATGAGCCAGAAGGTGTCGGGTGGGTTGCATGTCTGAATCACATCGAAGCCGCGCTCTTTCCACACGCGCCGCGCGAGTCGCCATGTGTGCAGCCAGCAGTAGGAGAACTCGTACAGGAAGCTCAGCACGCTCTTAGTGGGCGGAGGCAGGGGATAGCGATAGAGATGCACGCCCTCCAGCTGTATATATTCTGGCTCCTCCTGGGGGCGTGGCGAGATGACGGAGACCTCGTAGCCTGCTTCCGTGAGCGCGAGGGACTCTTGCCACACACGCCGGTCCATCGGCACGGGCAGGTTCTCCACCAGAATCAGCACTCTCCCTTTCGGCTTACCAGTACAATCCGACATAGGTTCCTCGCAGTTCATCGGGTGTCAGCGCGCGGGCGAGGTCGACGATGACTTGGTTGGGGCGGTGCTCCGCCCGAATCGCTTCGCGGGCTGCGGAACTGAGATGTCCAATCACAAGCACTTCGGCGTGCTGAATCACTTCACGCGCGTCCTCGCGCAGGATTTCGTGGATGTGCGGGATTTCACGCTCGATAAACGCCTTGTTCGAGCCGTGCAACGCGGCATACGAGACATTCGGGTCGTGAACGAGTAGCCGATAGCCCTTGCCTATGAGCTGCTCAGCAAGTTCAACCAACGGGCTTTCGCGCAGGTCATCGGTGCCGGGCTTAAATGAGAGCCCAAACAGTCCAATCTTGCGCTTGCGCAGCCGCACGATGGCTTTGACAGTCTCTTCAACCTGATGGCGGTTGCTGGGCAGGATCGCTTCCAGCATGGGTAGTTGCAGGTCGTGGAAGCGTGCCCGATGAGTGAGCGCGCGCAGGTCTTTGGGCAGACATGAACCCCCGAACGCGAATCCGGGCAAGAGGTACTTCGGAGAAATGTTGAGTTTTGTATCAGCGCAGAAGACACGCATTACCTCATGGCTGTCGATGCCCTCCGCCTTGCACAGCATCCCCAGTTCGTTCGCAAAAGTAATCTTCAGCGCATGGAAAGCGTTGCAGGCGTACTTAACCATCTCTGCGGTGCGGATGGACACTAAAAATAGCTGCGCCCTCACATTCTCGTACAGGGAAGCGACGGTCTCGGCGTCCGATTCGCGCAGCGCACCCACGACTGTGAACGGTGGGTCGTAGAAATCGGCGATGGCTGTGCCCTCGCGCAGGAATTCGGGGTTCACTGCCAGCCCGAAGCCCTCGTTAACCCGCTTGCCCGATGCCTCCTCGAGAACCGGTAGTACGACCTCCTCTGCGGTACCCGGCAGAATCGTACTTCGAATAACCACGATATGGTATTGCGATTTCGTGCGCAGCGCGTTGCCAATCTGCTGTGCCACGCGCTCCAGGTAGTCCGTGCGCAGGTCGCCGTTCTCCTTGCTGGGCGTGCCTACGCAGAGCAAGGAGATTTCAGTATCATGAACCGCTTCGGTAGCGTCGTTTGTCACAGTCAGCCGTCCTGACTCAACGGCTTGTTGCAGAAACGGTTCGAGGTCTTTTTCTACGATGGGAGCTTTGCCCTGGCGCATGAGGTCTAACTTGTAGGGGTCTACGTCGACGCCGACGACGGTGTGTCCTTCCCGCGCCAGACACGCCGCCGAAACGGCTCCCACATAACCCAGTCCGAAAATGCTAACTCGCATAGTCACCGCCAGAAGCGTTGTTCCACATCGCCAGCTATATTATAGCCTAAAGCAGGTAAGCAAAAGTGAATCACCAAGCAGTTAGTTGAAATTCTGCCCACACGCGCTGATAGACCTGCCGTGTCTGCTTGGCGATGCGTTGCCAGTTGAACTCACGTTGAACCGTTTTGAGGGCGTTGTGAGCGCGGCGGCGTGTGGCATCGAGGTCTTGCAACACGCGCAGGATGCCCCAAGCGAGGCTTTCCGCGTTGCCTGCCCAGGTGACGATCCCCGTCTCCTCATGACGCACGACCTCCCTGAGACCGCCTGCATCGGAGACAACCACAGGTGCGCCCGCCGCCATAGCCTCTAACGCCACGATACCGAAAGGTTCGTACAAACTGGGGTAGACAGCCACATCCACCACACGATAGAGTTTGAGCAGCTCGGCGTCGGGAATGAACCCTGTGAACTGCACCGCCTGCTCCAAGTGGCAGAAACGCACGAACTCCTCCAGATGCGCCCGGTAGCCGCCGCCTACAATCACAAGTTTGGCATTGGGAAGCGTTGCGCATACAATAGGCATCGCCTGCAGCAAAATCTGCACCCCTTTCTCGCGCACCATGCGCCCGACGAAGAAGAGGAGCGGCTGGTCTGGCTGAGCAAACCGCGCTCGGAAGGCGGCACGTTCCGTTTCGGGAAATTCGAACTGGAACTTCTCAGCGCGAATCCCGTTGGGAACGACGTCGATTTTGTCGTATGGGGTGTTCAGGGCATGCTGTACCTCGCTCCGCATAAACTCGCTACAGACAATAACGCGCCATGCCTCGTAGCTGAGTTCCCACTCGATGTGGCTGATGGCGCGTGAGAGAGCGGAGTGGATGCCGCCGTGCCTGCCATATTCGGTGGCGTGGATGGTGGCTATCATGGGGAGTTTATAGCGGTGTTTGATGGCTTTGGCGGCGGGATGGGCGAGCCAGTCGTGGGCATGGAGCAAGATCGCCTCACGCTGGACACGGGCGGGCTTTCCGCGTAGCCAATCTCGTACTAAGGCGTCGGCGCGGGCTTCGAACGCGGCGTTCATGGCGTACACGCCTTCTAAGAAGTCACCATGGGGTGAAGGCGGGGCGCCAATCCGATGTAGAAAGACCCCGTTCACTATCGCCTCGTCGGGTGCGTCGGGGTGGGTGGCTGTGATGACATGCACCTCCACGCCCTGCGCCGCCATCGCTTCAGACAGCTCCTGTACGTGGCGCGCGATACCCCCCACAATACGCGGGGGGTATTCCCAAGAAAGCATCACCACACGCACGATGTCCCAGTTCGCGCCCCAAGCTCAAGTTCCTACTGCAGCGTGATGATGCCCAGATCAATCGTCTGGGTCAGGCTGGTGACGTTCACGGCGCGTTCCGCCGTGCGCGTGCCCTTGGTGAACACCAGTCGGTATTGGGCGGGCAGCAGCCAGAGCTGGAGCGCGCCATCCGCACGGGAGAGGATGACCGAATCGGA
>JAOAFW010000162.1 GCA_026416065.1 Fimbriimonadales bacterium | reverse complement strand
AAGTCGGGCGCGAGAACCACCTCGAAGAAGGTGCCGGGCGCGACCATCGCCTCGGCGGCTTCGCGGTCAATCGGGCGATTGCACGCCACAATTCCGCCGAACGCCGACACGGGGTCTGCTTCCAGCGCGCGCAGGAACGCTTCCGTGATGCTCTCGCCCAGCGCGACGCCGCAGGGGTTTGTATGCTTGATAATCGCGCAGGCGGGCTGCTCGAACTCGCGCACCAGCTCCAGCGCGGCGTCGGCGTCCAGCAGGTTGTTGTAGGAAAGCTCCTTGCCCCACAGTTGCTCCGCAGTCGCGATACAGCCCGCGGGCGCAAACGGCTCGCGGTAAAACGCCGCCTGCTGGTGCGGGTTCTCGCCGTAGCGCAGGCGTTGCGCCAGCCGATAAGTGAGCGTGAGCGTTTCGGGCAGCGCAGCGTCAGGGTCAAACCGGCGGAACCAGTCGGCAATCAGCGCGTCGTACTCGGCGACATGCGCAAACGCGCGATACGCCAGCCGCGCACGGTCTTCACGGCTCAGTCCACCTGCTTGCAGCCGCGCGAGCGTCCACTCATAATCGGCGGGGCGCACCACGACGGCGACATGCTCGAAGTTCTTCGCCGCCGCGCGTATCAGCGTCGGTCCACCGATATCGATTTGCTCAATTTGCTCCGCTTCCGATGCGCCCGCCCGCAACGCCTGCTCGAACGGATAAAGGTTCACCACCACCAGTTCAATCGGCGTCAGGTTCAGCTGCTGCAGGGTCTGCTGATGTTCGGGCAGGCTGAGATTGGCTAAGAGCGCGGCGTGGATGCGCGGGTGCAGGGTCTTCACCCGCCCATCTAAGATTTCGGGGAAGCCTGTCCTGTCGCTGACTTCTTGCACAGGCAGTCCCCACTCACGTAATGTACGAGCAGTACCACCTGTAGAGAGGAACTGGAAGCCGAGCGCGTGTAGTCCTTGCGCAAAAGGCTCCAGTCCCGTCTTATCCGAAACGCTGATGAGCGCTATGCGAAGCGACATACTTCATGGATTCGCGCTGCGCCGGAAAAATCCCCCGCCTCCGCCGCGTCGCCCGCCGCGAAAGCCCGTGCCCTCCTCGCCGACGACGTGGAGAAACACCAGGCACATCTCGTCGCTGGTGCGCTCGCCCCAGGTCACATCAATCGGCGGCTTATGCGGGTTGTTCGGGTTTTTCTCGGAGTTATCGTAGTAGGCGTAGACGACGACGCGCGTGCCCCGCGGGAGTTTGACCGGCGTCTTGTAGTGGTAAGTGTCCTGCCATTTGAAGTCCCAGTCGTTGATCCAGACAAGGGTCTTCTTCGTGCCGTCGGGGAGTTCCGCCTCGACCTTCATTTCGCGTCCGAGCAGGTGCATGTGGGGTGTGATGGCGACCACATCTACATCGCGCGGAGCAACCCAGTAGGCGCGTACTTCGTGACGTTCTGCGCCAGCAGGGATTCGGAACAGGGGATTGATTAGCCACGCGATGCCCACAGGCTGCGGGTTCGGCTTCTTCTCCAGATAGATTCCAACGCGCGTGCGGTCTTTTTCGGGCTTGCCCGTGCGGTAGTAGTGGATTTGCAACACGATGTCCGCGCCTTTCGGCAGGCGGTAGCCCGTTCCGTCGGGCAACACACTGGGGCTGAAGCCCGGCGCCCAGCCGCCCAGCATACCCGCCGGTACGAACCCGGGCCAGCCGAAGGCCTCATAGCCGGGTTTGGGGTCGGCGGCGTCCAGTCGGCGCGCCGCCCCCGTCGTATCCAGAAACACTATCACATGATGCACCGGGTTGCGGTTGCCGGGCTGAATGTCAATCGCCCGCACGAACACATCCTGATCGAAATTCGTGGGGATGACGAAGTGGCGATATTCATCGTCGCCCGTCGGACCGACCTCGTACTCGACGGGCATCTCCGCGATGATGTCCGGCTCGCCCAGCGCCCAGTCGTTGTTGAACTGCTTCGGCGGCGGCAGGTCGTTCGGGGCGCCCATCGGCGCGCCCGTCTCGACCCACTTCAGAATCATCCCAATCTGTTCATCGGTCAGGCGACGCTCGCCTTGAAACTCGCCATGCCCTTTCACAGGTTTCCACGGGGGCATCTGGCGCGCCTCAACAACTTTGGCAATCTCCTTGCGCCATGTGAAGGCGTCACGATAGCTCAGCAGCGAGAACGGCGCAACCTCGCCGGGTCGGTGGCACGGCTGACAATACTCCTGCATAATCGGGGCGATGTGCTTCGCGTAAGTAATAGGAGCTTCTGCTGCGGCTTCCTCGCGGAAGCGGATGGTGCAGCCGAAGGTCTCCGCGGCGGCAACCTTCACCGTCTTACCCCCTAACACGGCGTCCAGCGCGTTTTTCAAGTAATGCTCGCGCACGCGGTTCTCTTAGCGGTTGTCGTCAATCGCACCGCGATAGCGCAGAAGCAGTTTCTTGTCGATGAGAACGGCTTGGGGGGTCATCGTCGCGCCCACAGTGCGCGCGATTGCGCCGTCGGGGTCGTGCACGGCAGGCGATTTCAGCCCGTACTCGCGCTGGTGCTGCAATACAGCTTCGCGCGTATCATCGTAGTTGGGATAGACCAGAAACATCTGTACGCCCTTCTTACGATACGACTCGTACAGCTGGTTGATGCGCACCGTATAGCGCTGTGCAGCAGGGCATTTCGTGGCAGTGAACACGAAAACCACCGGACCGCGCTGCACGAGCTGGCTCAGAGTATAGGTGCGTCCCTGCAGGTCGGTGAATTCCAAGTCGGAGACGCGGCGGTTAATCGCGCCCGATTTCGGCGCTTCGGTCAGCACGCGATGTTTGAGGGACACTTTGCCATCCACAACTTGCTTATCCGAGACCAGTGCAGCGTTCCAGCTCAGCGCGCCCAGTCCGCTCAACAGACCCAGCATCCATACCGCTCTCATTTTATCAGCCCCTTACGCCAGTCGTCCGACTGGTTGTTTGAAGTATACCACAATAACTGACGATTTTTCTGGGCGTGGGTTCGGCATTTTGTGGGGTACACTTTCCTTACTATGAAGTGCCCAGTATGCAACATCGAGCTGCAGATTGCGACGCGAGCGGGCATCGAAATCGATTATTGCCCGAACTGTCGGGGGGTATGGCTGGATCGGGGCGAGCTGGATAAAATTATCGAGCGGCATGCACAGGAGACGCAGAGCTTGACCCGTGGCGCGCCGCCTACCTATACCCCAGAACCACCGCCTCAGCGCACCCCTACCCGTCCCCAACCGCGCTACGAGGACGACGACGATTACTACTACGACGAGCACCACAAGCGCAAACGCCGTAAGAAACGCGACTGGTTCGAAGATTTGTTCGACATCTTCGATTGAGAGCCTATCAATCTATGGCGTCCGACAGGTCGCTCGACAAGAAGCCGACGCTACGAAGTCGCCCGTATCGATGGTGGATGGTACCTGAGAGTGCGATGAAAGTCTGTCTCCAAGTCGGGACTCGCAAAAGTGTGTTAGCAGGTACAATACACCGGGAGGTTAACGATGCGATTACCGTTCAAGAAAATTTTGGCGCCGACGGACTTCAGCGAACCGTCCTACTACGCGCTGGACACAGCAATCGAGTTGGCAGAGCATTTCAACGCCGAGCTGCATCTGCTGCATGTAGTGCCGCCGCTCCATGTGGTACCTGTACCCGTGAATGTGGAGGTGCCCCTCTACGAGAGCGAAATGCGCGAGGCGGCAGAACGCTCTATGCAGGAACTCGTTGATCAGCGTATCCCGAAGAATCTGACCGTGTTCGCCAGCGTTGTATGGGGTGATCCCGCCGACGAGATTATCGCCTACCAGAGAGAAAAAGGAATTGACCTGATTGTCATCGCGACTCACGGGCGCAGCGGCTGGAAACGCTGGGTGTTCGGTTCGGTGACCGAAAAAGTGGTGCGCGTACCAACCTGCCCTGTGCTAACGATTAACACGCCTGAGGAGGCATAGCCATGCGGTTTTGGGAGCCAAAACGCCCCCTGATTTTCGGACATCGTGGCGCGAGCATGCACGCGCCCGAAAACACTCTGTCCGCGTTCCGACTTGCTTTAGAAATGGGCGCAGATGGAATCGAGCTCGATATCACCCCCAGCGCCGACGGCGTACCGATGGTGATCCATGACCCCGACTTAGCGCGGACAACCAGCGGCAAGGGTGATGTACGCCAACTCAGTGCGACGGAAATCCAAAAGTATGACGCAGGGGTCAAATTCGGCGGCAAATATGCTGGTGAACGCGTACCCACCTTGCAGGAAGTATTTGAGGCGTTCGGCAACCGCACGCGCTACAATTTGGACATGAAAACCTTCTACACCGAAGATCGCCCCATAGTCAGAACAATTTTGAGCCTAATTGAGCAATACAAACTTGCCCCTTATATCCTTATTTCTTCGTTCAGTCTGGATACACTACGCTGGTTTGCCGAAGAGTCGCGCAACATGCGTCTGGGGGTGCTAATTAGCCAGCACACGCCTCATATGATGCTGGAAGACGGGCGACGATGGGCTGTGCGTTACGAAGCCCTGCACCCCAACCATACGCTGGTCGACGAATCAGCGTTGCGAAAAGCGCGCAGGCAACGGAAGAAGATGGTCGTGTGGACAGTCAACGACGCGGAGCGCAAACGTGAGCTCACGGCGCTGGGCGTGGACGCGATTATCACGGACGACCCTGTGCGGTGAGACCGCTCCTAACCGCTCTCAACTGGCTCCAGCACGCCACCGAACTTGCGCTGGCGTCCCTGATAATCCAGAACCGCCTCGATCAGATGGTCCATAGTGAAGTCAGGCCACAGCACAGGCGTAATGTACAGTTCAGTGTAGGCCGTCTGCCAGATGAGAAAATTGCTGGTGCGCCGCTCGCCCGCAGTGCGAATTAGCAGGTCGGGGTCTGGTAGGTCGGGCTGATAGAGAAATGACTGCACAGTGTCCTCATCGATAGCATCAGGGATAAGGCGTCCTGCCTGAACCTCGCGGGCGATGGCGCGGACGGCGTCTACGATTTCAGCGCGTCCGCCGTAGTTAATAGCCAGGTGCAAGATAATCCGCTGATTATGTGCGGTCAGTTGTTCGGCACGGTGCAGGGTGGACTGCAGCTCGGGTGAGAGTTCCTCGAGGCGTCCGCTGAAGCGGATCTGCACGCCATTGCGCATCATCACGGGCAACTCCTCACGGGCGGAGCGTTCCAGCAGGCGCATAAGCCCTTCCACTTCTGACTGTGGGCGTCGCCAGTTTTCAGTACTGAAAGTGTAAAGTGAGAGCGCCTCGATACCCAGCTCAGCGCAGCCCAGCACCATGCGCCGTACGGTACTGTGTCCGTTAGCGTGTCCAACGAGTCGGTGCAAGCCGCGTGCCCGCGCCCACCGCCCGTTGCCGTCCATAATCATCGCGATATGGCGAGGCAGGCGCGATAGGTCTACCCCGCGCCGCGCCGCCTCTTCACGCCAGTCAATAACCTGCATCCGATCGCCTCAGACCTCCATGAGCTCCTCATCTTTTGCCTTCTGGAGCTTGTCTACTTCCTCGATATACCTGTGGGTCAGTTTCTCCATCTGCTGCTCGTAGCGTTTGAGATCGTCTTCGGAGATTTGCTTGTTTTTCTGCATCTGGCGCAGATGCTCATGCAGGTCGCGACGGATATTTCGAATGGCGATGCGCCCCTCTTCGGCGCGTTTATGTACCTGTTTGATGAGGTCTCTGCGCCGCTCTTCGGTTAACGGGGGCAGCGTAATGCGCAGTGTGCGCCCGTCGCTGACCGGGTTCACGCCCAGTTCGGATCGCTGGATTGCCTTCTCAATTGCAGGAACTGCCGACTGATCCCAAGGCTGAATGAGCAGCTGACGCGGCTCTGGCACGGTAATCGAAGCCAGATGTTGGAGCTGCATCGGCGTTCCATGATAGTCGACCATAATACGCTCGACCATCGCGGGGTTGGCGCGTCCTGTGCGGTAGCCCGCGAGATCTTGCCTCATGTGCTCTATCGCGTGCTTCATGCGCTCCTCTGCGTCTTTGAAGAGGATGTCTGCGCTTGCAGGGGTACTCAGCTCATGTTTCGACATAGCGTTGCCTCCTTCGGTTTAGAGTTCGTGCCGGATGAGGGTACCGATGGGTTCGCCCATCACGATTCGGTGCAGGTTGCCCGGCTCCCAGATGTTAAAAACGACCACCTCCATCGTGCGTTCCATACACAAGGTAAAGGCGGTCAAATCCATGATGCGCAGCTGGCGCTGGATCGCTTCCTCAAACGAGAGTGTTTCGTACTTGACGGCGTCGGGATGTTTGCGCGGGTCACGGTCATACACGCCGTCGACGTTGGTGGCTTTGAGTAGGGCATCGGCGTTGAGTTCCACCGCACGCAGGGAAGCGGCGGTATCGGTTGTGAAAAAGGGATTGCCCGTACCCGCTGCCAGAATCACGATACGCCCTTTTTCGAGATGGCGGATGGCGCGGCGTCGGATAAACGGCTCGGCGACCGCTTGCATTGTAATCGCTGATTGTACGCGGGTATCCACGCCGTGCCGCTCAATCGCCGCTTGCAGCGCGAGCGCGTTGATGACCGTGGCGAGCATGCCCATATAATCGGCGGTGGCGTGTTCGATGCCAGTAGGGGCAATCGCCGCGCCGCGCACGATGTTCCCCCCGCCCACCACGACGGCGGTCTGCACGCCCAGATGATGCACCGCAATTACCTCACGAGCAAGATAGTCGATCGACTCAGGGTCTAAGCCCACACCCTGCTCGCCTGCAAACGCCTCCCCGCTCAGTTTGATGAGGACACGCTTCCATCGTGGCTGCGAATCGGAGCGTTTCATGCCAGCATAAGTATACCTTCCCACTGTGGGGAAGCCATCGTCTCCACGAAGGAGTTGCGGGCTTTGGTTCCACCAGCTGAACGGCGAAACCAAAACCAGTGCGCTTCTACCTGCTGCGCAGAGGGAACCGCACGCAGAGGATTAGTCAAAGGTTAGAGGGGGGACAGTTTTTCGACAGGTATCTGCGCTCGGATAAGAACGCAATAAGCAAAAATAAGACACGATTTTACGCAATTCAAGCCGTTAGAAGGACTAAAGACTTGACTTAAGGCTGTAGCAGGTGGTACAATACTACGGCTGTCTCTTATACACATCT